>JBBUIX010000051.1:0-7577 GCA_038055115.1 Patescibacteria group bacterium | reverse complement strand
GGGTGTTAAAATAACCAAGGGCACAAAAACTGAGAGGGCAAAGGAAGTCGGTCGCGCGATCGGCGCAGCTTGCTTGAAAGAAAAAATCAAAAAAGTCGTTTTTGACCGCAATGGATTTAAATATACCGGACGAATAAAATTAGTGGCAGACGAAGCGAGAGCTTCCGGACTGGAGTTTTAATTCAAAAAAATATGGAAAAAAAATATGGAAAAAAGAATAGCGGTCGCCGGTCTTCCTCTTTTAACAGAGTCAAACCTGAATTTGATCAAAAGATTATAAATATCCGCCGTGTCACTCGAGTTGTTGCCGGCGGACGCAGATTTTCTTTCAGTGTGGCTCTGATAGCGGGTGATAAAAAAGGATGTGTTGGTTTAGGTTTGGGAAAAGCTGGAGATACTGCTCTGGCAATCAATAAAGCGCTACGGAATGCGAAAAAAAATATGATTAGATTAAAGCTTACTAAAACTATGTCTATTCCCCATGAACTCTCTGCTAAATTTTCAAGCTCCCATGTTATATTAATGCCCAATAAAGGCCGTGGACTTGTAGCCGGCTCAGTGGTTCGCGACATCGTAAAACTTTCCGGGATGAAAGACATTACCGGAAAAATTTTATCCAATAGCAAAAATAAATTAAACAATGCGAAAGCAGTCATGTCAGCACTTTCTCAATTTTCTTCAAAGTATGCCAAGGCGCTTCCGGAGAGTATCGTTACTGCCAATAATGTCCCGATGCTCGAAGGGGTCGGGATCCCGACCGAAAGTGTTGGGAAAGTGAAGAAAGAAATTGAAAGTTAATTTATCTAGCCATGCAAATACATAATTTAAAAAGACAACATAAGAATAAAAGAGACAGGCTAGTGGGTCGCGGGGGCAAGCACGCAAAAACTTCCGGACGCGGAGGCAAAGGGCAGACAGCCCGCGCAGGCAACAAGCGTCGCCCGGAACTTCGTGATATCATTAAGAAGCTGCCGAAGAATCGGGGTTATCAGTTTAAGTCTATTCGAAAACAGTTTAAACTTTCTAAAGATAAAGTTCTTCTAAAAGAAGGAAAAATAGAAAAATTTTCTGAAATTAGAAAACGTCTCGGTATTAAAGGGGGAAAAATCAAGATAAAGTAAAATATGCAAAATTTTTGGAATAAAATAAAATTAATTTGGACGGACACAACCTTGCGCAAGAGAGTCTTATTTGTATTTTTTGCACTGATAGTATTTAGATTGCTTTCTGCCATTCCTATTCCGGGTATTGATACAGTAGAATTGAATCGATTTCTCTCCAATAACCAATTTTTTGGCATCTTAAATATTTTCTCCGGCGGCGGACTTTCCAATCTTTCCGTTATAATGCTCGGCGTGGGTCCGTATATTACCGGCTCGATTATTATGCAGCTTTTAACTATCATGGTACCGGCTCTGAAGAGAATTTATCATGAGGAGGGGGAAGCGGGCCGAAAAAGATTTTCTCAATATTCCAGATTGCTCACTGTACCGCTGGCTGCGATTCAAGGCTTCAGTCTTTTATATATTCTTGAAAAGCAGAATATTTTAACCAATTTAACTGCTTTTGACCGCCTGACCAATTTATTTATTGTTATTGCAGGGTCAGTGCTGTTGATGTGGATTGGAGAACTTGTCTCTGAATTCGGTATTGGAAACGGAGTATCCCTCATAATCTTTGCCGGTATTGTTTCCGGGCTTCCTGCTTGGGTCAGTCAGCATATTTTTACCTTTGATGTTTCCCAGATTCCTCTCTATCTTGTATTTGCCATGGTGGGCGTGCTTATTTTGGCAGGTATTGTCTTGGTGACTGAAGCGGAACGTCCAATCCCTGTCACTTATGCGAAACGTGTCCGAGGAATGAAAATGTATGGCGGAGGTTCAACGTATTTACCACTACGCGTCAATCAGGCTGGAGTCATTCCGATAATTTTTGCGCTTTCTATTTTGCTTTTCCCGCAGATGATTGGTACCTTCTTATCCAGATATTCAAACGTAATTCTGGCGAAGATCTCTCAAGTGCTCATGGCATTTACTCAAACCTCGGTTCTCTATGCAATACTTTATTTTATTTTTGTATTTCTTTTTACCTATTTTTATACAGACGTTACTTTTGATCCGGAGGCGCTTTCCACTAATTTGCAAAAAAATGGCGCATTTATTCCAGGCATTCGTCCGGGCATATCCACTTCCCAATATATTTCAAAAGTTTTGAGTCGTATTACATTTCTTGGCGCGGTCTTTTTGGGTTTTGTCGCGGTTTTACCTCTGATTATGCAATTTATCACCGGTGAAACTTCTTTTGCCCTAGGCGGCACATCTATTCTCATTGTCGTTTCTGTTGTGCTTGATCTGATGAAAAAAGTCGACGCGCAAATCTCCATGCGGGAATATTAGTTTTTTTCTATCCACTTTTTATATTCTGAAACTATAATATCAACAACTTGCTCCAAATTGTTTTTGTTTGTGTCTATTATTAAATCAAAATTATTCTTATCAGTGCGATCTACTCCGTATAATTCCTTATATCTTTTTATTTCGCTCTCCAGACGGGAGACTATTTTTTCATAAATTTCTTCCGAAGTAAACGAGTCTTCGCTTTGCCGGCGCAGAATATTTTCTTTCAGATTATTTAAAATTCTTTCTTTTGATATTTCTGGCGGCAGATCCAAGTAAACTTTAAAGGCCTCAGGTATGAAATGGAATGCCAAACGAGAATCTATGACAACCTTGCTCATTTCTCCCACTTTTCTTACTTCATCATCCGTCATTTTATCTATAATGGGGTCGCTCTCGGCTCTTTTATTAACTTCATTTATTGAAATTCCCAACTCAAGTCCGATTTTCCTAAAAAAGTCGCCTGCCGAAAAACGTTTAAAGCCCAGTTTTTTAGCCACTAGGTCGGCCGTGCTTGACTTGCCGCTGCCTAAAGTTCCAGTGATAGCTATAATTTCTTTTTTTGTCATGTTGAGAGTATAACATATTTGACCCCCACACCTTTTTGAAAAGGTGTGGGGGTTTGATTTTATATCACAAATTTTGTATTGTTAAATTATGCAATCACAAACTTTTGTATTTTTTGGACAAGTGGGTTCCGGCAAAGGGACTCAGATTGAGCTCCTGATTGATTTTTTGAAGAAAAAAGATGGACTAGAATCTGTCTATGTTTCTCCTGGCAGTGAATATCGGAAATTGATCCAATCCGACAATTATACTGGTTCTCTAGTAAAGGGTCCTCTTTCTCGCGGAGAGCTCCTTCCTGGGTTTTTAACTGATGCAATTATGGCCAATCTTTTTATTTCCTTTTTGACTCCAGAGAAAAATTTAATTGCTGATGGATATCCTCGCGAAGTGGAACAATCTATAAGTTTTGAGAAAATGATGAAATTTTATAAACGAGAAGATGTAAAAGTTATTTATATTGAAATATCTAAAGAAGAAGCTGTTAAAAGATTAAAACTTAGAGGAAGACATGATGATACAGACGAAGGGATTGCTAAAAGATTTGACGAATATATCAATAAAGTAGTGCCGGCGATGAATTATTTTGAAAATAAAGTTGGCTATACAATTTACACAATCAACGGTGAACAGAGTGTTGAAAATGTACACAAAGATATTATTAAAGCTCTAAGATATAAATGATAATTATTAAAACAGCAGAAGAAATAAAAATACTACGAGAGGGTGGCAAACATTTGGCGACCGTGCTTTATAAAGTAAAAGAAAAAATTACTCCGGGTGTTTCCACGAAAGATTTGGATATTTATGCCGAGAAATTAATTCGCGAGTTTGGAGATACTCCCGCCTTTTTGAATTATCGTCCGGATGGAGCGAACACCTCATTTCCTGCTTCTTTGTGTGTTTCTGTCAATGACGAAGTGGTACACGGAATTCCGAGCAAACACAGAATCCTGAAAGAAGGCGACATTGTTTCAATCGATTTAGGTCTTAAACACAAAAATCTTTATACTGATATGGCGATTACAGTGTCAGTAGGTGTGGTGAGTGAGGGAAATCAAAAACTTATCAAAGTTACAGAACAAGCCTTACGGGTGGGTATTGGAGCGGCGCGAAGGGGAAATACAGTGGGGGATATCGGTTATGCGATAGAAAACTTCGTTCGCCCGCACGGATATGGCATCGTGGAAGTTTTGGCCGGGCATGGTGTTGGACGAGCAATTCACGAAGATCCTTACATTCCAAATTTCGGGAAAAAGGGCGAAGGCGCAAAGCTCGTGCCGGGGATGGTTATTGCTTTGGAGCCGATGTTAAATAACGGTACTAAAAACGTGACTGTAGATGATGATGGATATACTTTTCGCACAGCTGACGGGAAGAATAGCGCGCATTTCGAACATACGATTTTAATTACTGAAAACGAAGCGGAAATCTTAACTAAGATGTAGTATAATTAGTTTAATGGAACCGTCATTTTTTAAGGAAATGCCGAAATTCAAGACCCCTGAAGAGGAGCTTGATTATTTGCGCGCCCACGTGAAAATGCGCGAAGAACAGCTCATTAAAATAGGGCACGTGGAACATGCGCAAGAAAATGCAGTTCGAGACGTAATCGGCGAATATAAAAACATACCAACCGAGCAACTAATTCATCAGAATAATATTATAGGGGAAAAAGAAGCCAAGGGTATTGTGCTAGCGCTTAAACCCGAATCACACGATGATGTAATGGAGGAACTTTTAGGAATTGTTATCACAAAAGGAGTTCGCAACGCGCTCTCTATCGTGGAAGCGATGGGCAACCCGCATATTGATGATGACTTCCATCGCATTCTTATCCAGTATTTAAAAACTGGGCAGACAATGCTTGATTTAAAGGAAGATTCACCTATTTATAAAGCTCTCAATATGACACTTTTTGAAATTACTCTCCCCCCACCCGAGGACGAAGCGGACAAATCAAAAAATTTTAAAGAATTTATTGGTGCGATGGAACAGTTTTATGCCGGCATGCAGTCTATTTCCATCGGCAAGAACAATGAAAAGGAAAACTATTTCACATTAGAAGTGGCACTCAGCAACCAAAGCGATGAAGTTGTTGTGTATGCCGCGATTCCCAACAAGCACCTTTCGCTTTTTGAAAAACAAATTTTGGCTTTTTATCATAATGCGAAAGTTCGCGAAGTGACGGATGATTACAATATTTTCAATGAGAATGGCGGCTCAGCCGGCGCTTATGCCTCTTTTGCCGAGCGCGCGGTGCTTCCGATAAAAACGTACGAAAACATAGACCATGATCCTATGAATACGATATTGAATGTTTTTTCCAAATTAAAGACAGCTGGTGAAGGTGCGGCGATTCAGCTCGTGATAGCGCCGGCTGGCGATAAGTTTATAAATGAATTTCATATAATCTTGGACGATGTAAAGGATGGTATTTCGGTCAAACATGCCGCGGATAATTTTTATAAATTTAACAAGGCATTTCTAAAAGCAGGTAAAGATTTGTTTTTTGGGAAAAAAGAAAAAGAAGAAGAGAAAAAAGAAAAATATATGAAAGGCAGGCGTGCGGTAGATGAAGGCGCGGTGGAGAAAATAGGCAATAAAATAAAAAGTACTATCATGAAAGCGAATATACGTATTATTGCGTCCAGTGAGACCAAAGAGCGCGCGGAGGCAATCCTAAAAGAAATAGAATCCTCCTTTAATCAATTTTCCGAAGCGGCCAGCAATTCTTTTATTTTTGAACAAGCTACCGGGAGCGAGCTAAAGAGACTTTTTCATGATTTTTCTTATCGCACACTTTCTTCCGATAAAATTTTGCCGATGAATTTAAAGGAGTTGGCCTCGGTATTTCACTTTCCAGTTGGCATCGGTAGCCAGCCACAGCTCAAAGAGGCAAAGGCCGGTATAGCGCCGGCACCTCTGGAAATGGGACAGCAAGGAATAATTTTGGGGGTAAACAGCTATCGAGACAAAAATACTGAAATTCATCTGGCGCGCGAAGATAGAATGAGGCATTTCTATGTTATTGGTCAGACAGGAACGGGTAAAACAAATATAATGCTTAATATGATTACTCAAGACATCAGAAACGGTGATGGTTGCTGTTATATTGACCCGCACGGTACCGATATCCAAACCATTTTATCCCGCATTCCGAAAGAACGTATTGATGATGTTATTTATTTTGATCCGGCTTACACCGCGCGGCCGATGGGACTCAATATGCTGGAATATGATCCGAAATATCCGGAGCAGAAAACTTTTGTGGTGAACGAGTTAATGGGGATTTTCAATAAGCTTTTTGACATGAAAATCGGAGGCGGAGCGATGTTTGAGCAATATTTTCGCAATAGCGCATTCTTGGTGATGGAAGATCCGGAATCCGGTTCCACCTTGCTTGAAATTACCCGTGTTTTGGCGGATAAAGAATTCCGTGATCTGAAACTTTCTAGATGTAAAAATCCAATCATCAAGCAATTCTGGATTTCGGCGGAGCAGACGACCGGGGATCAATCTTTGGCGAACTTCGTGCCTTATATTTCATCAAAATTTGACAACTTTATTTCCAATGACATTATGCGTCCAGTGGTGCTTCAACAAAATTCAGTTTTCAATTTCAGAAAAATTATGGACGAGAAAAAAATTCTTTTGGTGAATCTTTCCAAAGGAAGACTGGGTGATATCAATGCGAATTTAATAGGCTTGGTGTTGGTCGGTAAAATTCAAATGGCCGCGCTATCCCGAGTAGATATGTTCGGCAAGCCGATGAATGATTTTTATCTCTATATTGATGAATTCCAAAATGTCACCACTGATTCCATTGCTTCTATTTTATCCGAAGCCCGTAAATACAGACTCTCTCTCAATATCGCTCATCAATATATTGCTCAACTTGAGGAAAATATTAAAAATGCCGTTTTTGGCAATGTCGGTTCTATGGCAGTCTTTCGCGTTGGCGCCGAAGATGCAACTTTCTTGGAACCCAAATTTAAACCTATATTTTCCGCGCGAGACATAACTAAACTTGATAATTACAATGCTTATGTGAGTATGTTAGTCAACGGCCAGCCAACCAAGCCATTCAACATTAAAACTCTGCCGCCCGAAAAAGGCAATCCCGATATCGTAGATAATTTAAAAGAACTTTCCTATGTAAAATACGGTCGCGATCGCGGGGAAGTGGAAGCCGAAATTATGACGAGGTACGTCTCAATGGAATAAAATATGGAACACCATAAAAGGGAAAAAGTTTTAGGAAACTGGGTTGGAATAGTTTACGCTTTTGCGCTTTTGATTTTATCAGAATATTTACTTTATCAAATAGCAGGCATTTCTTTCTTCAGTTTTGCTTTGGCTGGCAGCTCTATGCCTGCTGTAATATTTTTCTGCGGATGCACAATAGGTATGGCGTGGGAATATATTGGGCAATTTGGTTTTGGCTGGTGGTATTATCCCGCAGTCTTAAAAAGAAAATGGTTGTTGATTTTACTCCCGCTATTCTGGGGAATTTTTATGTTAATCATTCAAGATTTTTATGTGATTTTTAGGGTTGTCGGTTTTCAGCCCATTAATGCAGTGATAATTTCTACTTTAATTCTAGGGTTCTTAATA
>JBBUIX010000050.1:0-6899 GCA_038055115.1 Patescibacteria group bacterium | reverse complement strand
AAGAAAGAGAACTAGAAGTAAATTCTATAAAAAGTCCTGTGTCGCCGATGGCGTGCGGGGTACTCGTACTAATGGGGGTCATTCCCTCGGCAATTCCTGAAAAAGTTATATATCCGCCATTGCCCGTCTGGTTGACCGTAAAAGTAATAGCTCCTTCAATGTCTTTGGTATATGTTCCGGTCATGGAAGGCGCGGACAGAGAATTATTGGAAGAACCCATCAAATCTGCCGAGAGGGTGGAATTCAAGAGATTGGTGCGGGTATTTTTAACCAAAGTATTTTGCTGGGCAGTAACATTCGCCAGATTATTCTTTGAAGCGGACGCATTTTGTTTGGCGATAGTGAGACCTGCTTCCGCATCGTGCAATTGTGCCACAAGATCTCTCATATTGAGTTCTGCTAGCACTTGTCCAGCATACACCTGCTTTCCAAGACTTGAATAAGTATGAGAAACAATACCACTGCTACCAAATGTCAGGGAGACGCTTTGCGCAGGTGTAGTATTGCCAGTAAGAGAAACTGACTCAGTGATAGATCCTTGCTCTACAGTGATAAATTGATATGTTGGACCATGGTTAAAGAAAATAAAATATCCTCCTATGCCAACGACAAATATAATGATGATACTAATTACGATTTTTGATCGAACTAGATTGCGGAGAGTAGAAAAAATTGATGAAAATATTTTTAGCATAAAAAAATTCTATCACAAAATAACGTTATTTTCAAACTTTTTACTAATACTATTCATCCAATATTTTAAAATCACTTCCGGCTTGGGGAATAATTTTCTTTTGGCGGATAAAATAAACCGCGCCAGCCGCCGCGCCGATAAAAACGAAAGAAATAATAAAAATAATTGTTGCATAGGAACCGCCCGTCCTGTCATTTTTTACAACCTCACTGGAAATAACCGAAGCCAGCCCGCCTAGACTCGAACTAGTCGAGGCTGGTAAATTTTTTACCGGCTCGCCTAAATTCATTGATACTTTTTCTTCCAATGGCTTAACTGCCGGAGAATTTGCAACCACAGCTTTCGCCGGAACAATGGAAGAAGCATAATCAAACGCTATTTCCCTTTCTGGGGTCATTAGTTTCAAGGTATCTTGGTCGGCAATTGAAAAATTTGTAATTTTTGGAGAAATAATCATTTTCTTTTTTGATGCCAGAATTGTATTTCGCGGAATTGTAAAACTTTTGGTAGCGCTGGCAATAACCCAATTTGAAATATCAGCGCCGTAATCGGTATTATTCGTCAGCTCCACGAAAAAATCTTTTTCATCACCGATTCCGGATATGGAAATATCGGCCGGAATTATTTTAATTGTCATTTGATTGGAAGCATCCGGAGTATCGGAATAATAATTCTGATAATAATCCAAGGACACAATATAGTCGCCCGGGTAAAAATAAGTGTGAGTGAAGGGCTGACTATCAGCTAATTTTACTTCTTTTGAGTCCCCATCGCCGAAATTCCAAAAGTATTTTCCAAAATGCAGCTGCTCTCCGCCGTAGCCAAAGGCCGTTGCTTGAAAAGATAGCGGAAAACCGACAAAACCGAGCGTCTTGCCGGTAATTTGAGTTTTGATTTTTAGCACTTCCGGCGTTTTGCTTTTTGTTTCCGCAGCTGTAGTGATAGTAGAAGTATTATTATCCGAGTCAGTATTGACTAAAGCACCAGTACCGATGGGACCCGTTGGTACAGGAGTAGCTGCTGAAATTTGATTTGCTGTTCCTGGTGTTGGCGTAGCACTTATCCAAGAACCATTTATTAATTATAAAGAGTTACCTGATTCTTTGCTTCCACCTAGACTAGTATTATAAATTACTGAATTACTTATCGTCTTATTAGTGTCAGAAGCAATGGCAATATACGTATTATCAATACCATCCGGAAGAGAAAGAGTGGACGCGCTTAGGATTGTGCCAGAAAAATTTAACCAAGCATAATTAGTGACAACCGATGGACTTTTGGCAATAATTGCATATTCTGATGGTTGTATTATGGTTGTACTTCCATTTCTAAGTGTCAGAGGACCAGAACTTGTTTCTCCATGAAAAAATCTCCAACCTTGTAAATCAACTAACGTAGTGCCAGAGTTAAAAATCTCTACCCACTCATAATTACTTCCATTAGCTGGAGCATACATCACCTCATTTATCACCACATCTGCTTGCGCAAAATGAGATACAGACAAGAAAAAAACCATCACTAAAATCAGAATTAGCTTTTTAGACATATTGAGATTCTCTATACCTTACAAAATAATATGTTATAATGATAGCATGAGTAAAGAAGAAAGTAAAGTGGATTTTTTGGCGATTGGGGACGTCGTCATTGATGCGTTTATTAAATTAAAAGATGCGCATGTGCATTGCAAAATAGATACGGATGCTTGCGAGCTGTGCCTGCGTTTTGGAGACAAGATTCCTTATGAATCGGTTACGGTGATACCGGCGGTAGGGAATGCGGCCAACGCTGCTGTATCTGCCAGTCGTTTAGGACTTCGTTCCGCTCTTTTAACAAATCTAGGAGACGATAAAGAAGGAGAAGATTGTTTATCTGCACTTAAAAAAGACAATGTGAATACCGATCTTGTGAAGGTGAATACCGGAATCAAAACAAACTACCACTATGTATTGTGGTATGGCCCTGAACGCACTATCTTAATTAAACATGAAAAATACAATTATGAATTGGGAAATATAGGGGAACCAAAATGGCTATACTTTAGTTCGGTGAGCGACAGCGCTTTCCCTTTCCATAATACTGTAGCTGATTATTTAGATAGTCATAAGGATATCAAGCTTGCGTTCCAGCCCGGTAAAAACGAAATAAAATTAGGTAAAGAAAAATTAGCCAAACTTTATAAACGTGCGGAAATATTTTTCTGCAACCTGGAAGAGGCTGAAAAAATTTTAGGAAAAGAAACCAAAGATATTTTAGAATTATCAAAAGGCATAGCAGCCCTGGGGCCCAAAATGGTTTCCATAAGTGACGGTCCCAATGGCGCTTATTTGTATTTGAATAACGAACTTTGGCATATTCCAATATATCCGGATATTGCTCCACCGCTGGAACGCACCGGCGCCGGAGATGCTCTTTCTTCAACCTTTACCGCGGCGCTGGCTCTGGGTAAAAACCCGCTGGAGGCATTCGCTTGGGGACCGATAAATTCAATGTCCGTGGTTCAAGAAATCGGCGCGCAAAAGGGACTCCTTTCTCGTGAAAAATTGGAAGAATATTTAAAAAACGCGCCAGAAGATTATAAAGCAAAGAAATTAAATTAACTTTCGACCTCACCCAGCCTCTCCTTGCGAAGGAGAGGAGAAAAATTCAAAAACCCTTCTATTATCTCGATTTATTTTTAAAGGAAATATATTCTTCCGGAAGTTTTATGCTGAATTTTTCACACAAAGCGGAAATATCTTTTAAATATTTATATGGATGTTTGTGCACCCATTCAGCCAGAAATTGAACCATATATTCTGGAGAAATACATTTAACAGTATGACCATTGATTGTACCCGATCCGGTAAGGGATTCGGTGGGATACATAATTCCCCCAATGACATTTTCTTTCTCATCTCTAATAAAAGCGTGTATGTCTATTTCACGATTGAAATTATTTCTAAAAACCAAATTGTATTCGCTGTCTTTTCTTATTTCCTTATAGCCTTCCGTCTTTAAGAATTTTAGAAGTGATATTACATCTTTCTGGTTAATAGCAATATCTAAATCTTGATGTTCTCTTATTTTTTCACCGAGAAGAGCATCAACACTCCAGCCACCATCAATCCATATCTTAACTCCCAAATTTTCTAATTTGATGTATATATCAACTACATCTCTTGCGTTCATTTTAGTTTTTTATTAAATATTTTTTAATTTTATTCACTACTTTCTCCATTTTATTTTTAATTTCTTCATTTAAAAATCTTATGGTTGTATAACCAAGCTCGCTAAAATATTCATCCCTAATTTTATCATATTCTCTCGCCTCTTTCGTATTGTGAGAAGCGCCATCGATTTCAATAATCAATCTGGCTTCTGAACAATAAAAATCAAGAATATATCCTCCTATACTGTGTTGCCTTTTGAATTTATATCCGAGTTTATTGTTCCTTATTTTTAACCAAAGCATTTCTTCTTCTTTGGTTGACCTTTTACGCAATTCTCGTCTGCGGTCTTTTAATTTTTCATTGTTGTGTATAAGCAATGACATAAATGCTGCATTTTTCCCTTCTCCTTCACAAGGAGAAGGGTCAGGGATGAGGTCAGGATTTTCTTTTTAGCACTTTTTTGACTGCCTCTTTGATAGAATTTTTTCCCATACCATAATGCTCCACAAGTTCATCCGGTGTGCCTGACTGGCCGAATAAATCGCGTATTCCGATAAATTCCATCGGCACAGGAAAGTTTTGCGCAAGAACTTCGGCTACCGCCGAACCCATTCCCCCGGCAATTTGGTGTTCTTCCACTGTTACTATGGCTTTGCATTCTTTGGCGAGAGACACTATCGCCTTCACGTCTATCGGTTTTATGGAAGACAAATTAATTACTTTCGTTTTTATTCCTTCAGCTTCCAATTCTTTCGCAGCCAGGATTGCTCTAAAAAGAAGTCCGCCGGTAACAATTATTCCCACTTGCGCCAGCCCCACATCCGGCATCCAATAAATTTCCGCCTGGCCTATATTAAAAGGAGTTTCTTCGGTAGTAATAATTGGCGTCTTCTCTCGAACTAAACGCAAATAGGCCGGCTTTCCGGTTTTCACAAGCGCCAACACAGCTTTTTTCGCTTCAATCGCATCACAAGGAGAAATGACGTCAATGTTCGGCATCACTCGCATTAAGGCAATGTCTTCCAATGCCTGATGTGTCCCGCCGTCGGGACCCACGGAAATACCCGAATGCGAACCCACGATTTTTACCGGCCGATCGTTGAAAGTTATCGTTGTCCTTATTTGTTCCCAATTTCGCCCCGGAGAAAACATAGCGTAAGAAGAACAAAAAGGAATTTTCCCCATTGCCGCCAGGCCGGACGACATTGCCACTAAATTCTGCTCGGCAACTCCGACTTGTATAAATCTCTCCGGGAATTTATCCGCGAATAAATTCATTTGGGTACTCTCCGTTAAATCCGCGCAAAGTCCTACAACATTTTCATTTATTTCCCCCGCCTGAAGCAGGCCTTGCCCGAAACCTTTTCGAATAGGCACTTGCTCAACGTCAGAATTAAAAATTTTCGGGTTTAATTTTAAATTTGGATTCAACATATGATTTTGCGAAATCATGCCGCGCAATCGTCCATCAAAGCGCGGCGTTATTTTTTAAAACCTCAATGCCCGCAGTTCGTCCAACGCCATCTTCCCTTCTTCTTTATTCGGAACTTTGCCATGCCATTTGTAATTTCTTTCAAATTCGCGCACGCCTTTTCCGGGTATTGTATGCGCAATTATAACTGTCGGTTTTTCGTAGATTGCCTGCGCTTCTTCCACCACTTCATTCAGAGACCTAAAATCATGTCCGGAAACTTCTATTACATGCCAATTAAAAGCTCGCCACTTGCTCTGCAGCGGTTCCAACGGCATTACATCTTCGGTAAATCCTTCAATCTGAATATTATTCCTATCAACAATGGCTATTAAATTTCTTAATTTATTTTTCCCCGCCAGCATTATTGCTTCCCAAGTATTTCCTTCATCCAGCTCACCGTCGGACATAAAGCAATAAATAAACCTGTCTTTGTCTTTTTTATTCATCTTGTCGGCCAGCGCCATACCCACCGCCTGCGAAAGTCCGGAACCAAGAGGTCCGGAAGAAGTTTCTATATATGGTAAATATTCCCGATGCGGATGACCTTGCAACCGAGTACCGAATTTTCGTAAAGTTTTCAATTCCTTAACAGGAAAATATCCCGCGTGCGCCATTGTTGCATAAAGTACCGGACAAATGTGTCCGTTAGAAAGCACAACTCTATCTCGCTCTTCCCAAGATGGATTTTTCGGGTCGTGTTTTAAGATGTGAAAATAAAAAAGCGTAAAAATATCCGCCATTCCCAGAGGTCCGGCTGTGTGCCCGCTCCCCGCCTCCACCAGCATTTCAATAATAGATATACGGATGTCGTTAGCTTTAATCGCCAGTTCTTTTATTTTTTCTTCAGTTAAAAGCATTAACTTAATTGTACCAAATTTTGAAAAGTTTCCAATGCGCCAATAGGGTCAGGATTTTTCCAAATACCGGAACCGACAGTGAGCCGATCTGTGCCGGCATTTAATATTATTTGCGCATTTTCTAAATTAATACCAATATCCACGGATATCACGACCCCGGGTAAATTTTTTTTAAGAAATTTTATATTTTCCAGCGCTTTTTCAGAAAAAGCTTCGCCCTGAAAACCAATCCTGTCCGAACCCATACAATGCAAGAAATCAATTTTGTGAGACAGTTTGGATATAACCGATAAATCATCACTGGGTTTAAACGCCAGACCTATTTCCACATTATCGCGGATGTACATATCTAAACCTTCCAAGAAATATTCAAATTCCTCAAGATTTTTTTGCGCTGAGAGATGAAAAATCATTCTCTTGGGCCCCAACTTCATATAAATATCAAAATTTTCCACCGCATCCGCCACCATCAAGTCAAGTTCAAAATCAAACTCCTGCCAAAACGGCAATCCTTCTTTCTCATTTATAATTTTAATTAAATCAGCATCATTAAATCCGCCCGAGGCAAAAGGCCAGGTCTGGTTCGGTATAAAAACACCGTCGCATATGTCTATTTGCACGCATTTTGTCCGTCCGCGTAAAAAAGTAAGTTTATTTTTTATTTCGTTAAAATCTTTTTCTAAAATGGCGGGGATAATATCATCAAGTCCTATGGTATTTTTATT
>JBBUIX010000049.1:0-3623 GCA_038055115.1 Patescibacteria group bacterium | reverse complement strand
TAATTCTTTCTGAAAATTCTCCGGCGCAACTCAAGAGTACCATTTTAAAAGTTGGACATCATGGCTCGAGAACTTCTACGTCCGGGGATTTTGTAAAAGCTGTTTCTCCTTCATATGCGCTTATTTCGGACAATAAAGACAATAATTACGGTCACCCGCATCAAGAAACCCTAGATACCCTGACTCAATTTGGCGCAAAGATTTTTAGGACTGATTTGCTTGGCACTATAATAATGAAATCTGACGGCAAAAAAGAAACTTTTTCATTTAGTAGATAAATTATTGGCTTATGATACAATAAAATACATGCGCGATAAACTAGTGGAAAAATTGATAAAGGGAGAAGAAAAAAGACAAGCGGAGGGGTTGGAGCTTATTCCGTCCGAGAATTATGTTTCCGAAGATGTTTTGAAAGCCAATGGTTCCGTTTTTACCAATAAATATTCTGAAGGATATCCCGGGCGACGTTATTATGGTGGGCAAGATTTTACCGATGCTATTGAGCGTCTCGCAATTGAGCGGGTGTGTAAACTTTTCAATTGCAAATTTGCCAATGTTCAACCACATTCTGGTGCTCCGGCAAACTTGGCTGTTTACGCCGCTCTGCTTGAGCCCGGAGACACTGTGCTCGGCATGGATCTTTCGCACGGAGGACATTTAACTCACGGACATCCAATGACGCTTCCTGCCAAGATTTATAAGTTTGTTGCATACAAAATGAAAAATACTGAAACGGGAGAAATTGATTATGAAGAAATGCGACGGGTAGCTATAGCAAATAAGCCAAAAATAATTATTGCCGGCTTTTCAGCATATTCGCGTCAATTAGATTATAAAAAATTCGTAGAAATTGCCCACGAAGTTGGCGCTATAACTATGGCAGATATGGCGCACATCGCCGGACTTATTGCCGCCGGCGCGCTTCGCAATCCCTTTGATGATGGTTTTGATATTATAACTTCCACTACCCATAAAACACTTCGCGGTCCGCGCGGAGGGATAATTTTAACGCGCGAGAATGAAGAAATAGCCAAGAAAATTGATAAATCAATTTTCCCCGGAATACAGGGCGGTCCTCACATGCACACTATTGCCGCGAAAGCCGTGGCTTTTGGGGAAGCGATGACGCCGAAATTTAAAAAATATGCGAAACAGATTTTGAGAAACGCGAAAGCGATGGAAAAAGTTTTCCATAAAAATAACATCCGCATGATTGGCGGTGGTACCGATAATCATCTTATTTTAGCCGACGTTTTTGGTTCTTTGGGTGTGACTGGCAAGGAGGCACAGACCGTGCTTGACGAGGTGGGTATAACATTAAACATGAATTCAATTGCGGGTGATATCAGAAAGCCTCTCGATCCGTCTGGAATTAGATTTGGCACCCCGGCTATCACGACTAGAGGTTTTAAAGAGAAAGAATGCGCCTATGTCGCCGAACTTATGGTTAGAGTTTTAAAAAATAAGGATAATAAAAAAATAAAAGAATCTGTGCATAAAGAAATTAAAAAACTTGCTAAAAAGTTTCCAATACCAAAAAAGTTTGTATAAAAATTAAAAATTTAACGGAAATGATTTATGTTAAAAGGTAAAAATATTTTAATAACAGGTTCATCGTCAGGTATTGGACTGGCTACAGCTAGACTGGCTAAAGAGTACGGAGCAACAGTAATTTTGCACGGTAAAACTGAAAGCGAAGAATTAAAAACTTTAGCTGAAGAATTAAACTGCGAATATATTTTTTGCGATGTCTCGGATAAAACTTCTGTTGAGTCTAAAGTGCAAAGAATTCTTAAGAAAGTCAAAAAAATCGATGTTTTAGTAAACTCAGCGGGCATTGCCGGTGGGCAAAAATTTTTAGAATCAACAGATGAATCATGGCTGGATATTTTTAAAGTCAATGTTTTAGGGACAACGCATTTTTGCCAAGCAATTGTTCCGCAAATGCAAAAAAATAAATACGGAAGAATAGTTAACATTGCTTCAATTAGGGGATATCCCATTACCTCCGGTAGTTCCGCTTATTCTGCTTCCAAGGCGGCTATTGTAACTATCACATCAGCATTAGCCAAAGAATTTGCTCCGGATATTGCCATTAATGCGGTTGCTCCGGGGTTTACCGATACGCCAATGTCTAAAACCAGAACTGATAGTAAAGCAATGGAACTGGCAAAAAGTTCGCTTGCGGGCAGAGTTGGACGGCCGGAAGAAATTGCTGAAGCAATTTTATTTTTAGCGAGCGACAAAGCCAGTTTTATCACTGGTCAGACTATTTTAGTTGATGGCGGGTATTCAATTTCAGGAAAATAATATGGAACTGCAGGTTGGGGTAAACTAATTTTCAATTTTAACTCTTTTCTGCTATATTTAGCAGTGAGTGAGGAATATTGAGTTTATTTAGTATTCCGAACAAATGAACTAATTATATTGTATTAAGTTATATATTTTCTATATGGCAAAAAAAGGAAAACTGATTGTAATAGACGGTACGGACGGGAGCGGAAAGGCGACGCAAGTCAAGCTTCTGGCGAAGACCCTGAGGAACGAAGGGTATAAAATAAAAATAGTTGATTTTCCGGAATATTATAAGAATTTTTTTGGAGCTTTTATTGGCCATTGCTTGAGCGAGCAATATTATAATTTTCTAAATGTTCACCCAAAGATTGCTTCAATTATGTATGCAGCAGATCGTTGGGAATCTAGTGGTGAGATGAGAAATTGGCTGAAGAAAGGATATATTATTATCGCTAATCGCTATGTTTCGGCCAACCAAATTCACCAAGCAGGGAAAATTAAAAACGCAAAAAAGAGAAATAATTTTATGAAATGGCTCGATGAAATGGAATACAAAGTTTTTAAAATTCCCAGGCCCGACATTACTTTATATTTGGATTTACCCGTAAAAATTATTCTTAAGCTTCTTAAACATCGAGAAAGCAGTAGAATGAAAAGAGCTTATTTAAAAAAGAAAAAAGATGTTCATGAAGCCGATATTAATTTTTTAATAAATTCTCGCCAGAGCGCCTTGAAATTAGTTAAAGAAATTCCAAATTTTATTAAAATTGACTGCGCGCCGAAAGGTGAAATTTTATCCCGCGGAATAATTCACGAAGAAGTTTATAAAAAAGTTAAAAAAGTTTTACGTGCCCGTCCGTAGCTTTAGCGAAGGAGGGAAATAAAAAATGAAAATTAAAGTTAAAAAACTGCATAAAGATGCAAAAATACCGACACACGGGCACCCGGGGGATGCGGGAATGGATTTTTATGCTTTAGAGAATGTGGTGTTTCCGCCGGGCAAGCAAAAAAGGGTGAATACGGGAGTAGCTATAGAGATTCCAAAAGGCCACGTAGGTCTTATTTGGGACAAATCCAGTATTTCTTTCAATCTTGGGCTTAAAGTTTTTGGCGGAGTGATTGATTCCGGATATAGGGGGGAAATTATAATGTGTCTTTTAAATACTTCCAATAAAAAAGTTCTCCTTCCAAGAGGTCATAAGGTTGCCCAGATGCTTATTCAAAAATTTGAACATTGTGAGATAATAGAGGTGAACAAGATTTCAGAAACCGTCCGCGGAGCCGGACGCGAAGGGAGTACCGGACATAAATAAAAATGCAAGAAAAAA
>JBBUIX010000048.1:0-3618 GCA_038055115.1 Patescibacteria group bacterium | reverse complement strand
ATTTTATGAAAAATCGGACCGTTTCGTTCCGGTCTTTTATTTTCCTCTTCCAGCAATTCTCGCAAGGTATGTATTCCGTCGCCTTCCACTTCCGGCTGGTCGCGTTTTACTACCCCGACTAATTTTCCGCCGATTAAAGTTCCGCGGAAAAGATAGCCCCGAAGTTCTTCCTCAATCACAACGAGGGGAGAAAGCTTTTTCGCTTTTTTAAAGCCGGCAATTAAATCCTCTCTCGTGTTTATATGTATCATCGTGTGCCGGCTTCTTGAGCCCAAATTTGGCTTGGTAATAATCGGCTTTTTTATGCGATTAAAAATTTTAAGCGCGCCCCTTCTGGTAAAAGCCACTCCGCCCTGAGCAACCGGCAAACCCTCTTTCAAAAATTTTATTTTCATTATGCCTTTATTATCCATCCACTTAAGCGCCGGTGATTCCTCGAGGCCCGGGCGAGGCAGACCGTCAAAAAGTATTGTCTTTCCTTTATATTCTGCGACAAAAGCGTCCCTAATCGGACCTAAATGAAACTCGCGCATTTTGATTCCGCGCCGTATCGCTTCGTCCCAAAAACATTTTGTTCGCCAAGTGTCTTTATTGTCAGGCAAGCCGCTGAAATATCCCAGCTTTAAAAAAACCATTGTTTTAAAAAATGGGATTGATATTTTATTGGAAATTTTTTCAGCGGTATTTTTGAAAAGAAGCTCCATTAGATCGAAAAACGGTTCATCTATCCACCCCAGGACGACAGACAAATATGCGATGAAGTGTATTTCCTGCGCCGGCTCGCAATCTTTGCAATATTTCATAATTATTTTTTCAAAAACAGCTCCCACTCTTTCTTAAATAAAAACTGGCAAATATGAAAGATGCCATAAGTGATGAAAAAGGCGGACAGAACATCTATTGAATAGTGAATGTGTCCTAAAAGTACAACAATTGCGAAAAGAAAAGAGAAACCGAGAAAAGTAAATCGCAGAAATTTATTATCCCAAACCATCAGAGCCAAAAGAAAAGGCAAGCCGGTATGTCCGGAAAAGAAAAGATCGTTTCCGGTAAAAATACCGCTAAAAACTTCTTTATTAAAGAATGGCGAGCTTATTACCATTTGTGTTGGAAAAGCGCTGATATGCGTGAGGATAACAAAGACGGACCTTATTAAGGTAAAGAGAGCAGCGCTTTTCATGGCGAACGGCATGTAATTAATATGCCTAAATCCTATAAAAAGAGCTATAAAAAGTAACAGTACCGATCCATACACAAAAATTAAATCCACATCATAAACTCTTGTATTGCTAAGTATTAAATCAGTTACCGGCGCGCTGGGCAGACTATTCACATAACCGCTTATAAAAAATTGCGCAATAAGACTTATTCCCAACAAGACCAGGCCGCCCAAAAAAGAAATAACAAAATTTTTATCAGAAAAATATATTTTATAAGATTGCATATAATTATTATAGCAATTTATTCTTTTCTATGAAAGATTCTATGGCTTTCGATATTTCTTTTACGCCATTATGAACAGTATTATGATCAACATTGGGTATGCTTATAAACTCGGAATTTTTTATTTTTTTGGACATAGTAATCGAGTTTTTAATCGGAACCATCGAATCTTTTTCTCCATGCATAATCAGTGTCGGCACATTTATTTTTTCCAAGAAATATTCCTGCTCGGGGATTAAGGATTGCCTTAAAGTGTAAAAATGAACACGCAAACCTGTATTTCTCATATCAGCCAGGTTTCTCTTGATGTCCCAGTCGGTTGAGTTTTGGTGTTTTGAATAATCAACATGTCCGCCCGGTTTTAGATTAAGCGTAAATAAACTAAAAATTTTAGATGACCTCAAAGCAAGTCGCACAATTCTCGCCATCGGACCTTTTCCTAGGTCAGTTATTGGCGAAAGTAAAATATTTGCCATAACGTTTTCTCTATATAATTTGATATATTCCAAAGCAATCAGTGTCCCGAATGAATGACTGACAAGAACAAATTTTGAAATATTAAGGTGCAGGATTAAATCGTGAAGATCATTAGCGAAATGTTTTATTTCATAATCGGAATAATGAGGCAATTTTTTTGATTTGCCGTGTCCACGAATATCAAAAGTCAGAATATTGTATTTATTTTCAAATATTTTCTCATAGGGAAACCAGGCAGAGGATGAACCCGAAACTCCGTGCACAAATATTAAAGTTAATCTATCCGGCTTAAATTCGTTGGTTCTATAATAAATTCTGCCTTCAAAAAAATATTCTTTCATTATTTTTTTAGGGCTGAATAATAAACTTCTTCCAATAAATCGACACTTTTATGTATATCATAATACTTGCTTTTTTTAAAACTAGTCTCGCCCATCTTTTTACGCAAAGCGCTATCGGTAATCAACTTAAGAACCTGGTGCGCCAAATCTTGGTAGTCTTCTGTCTTAAATAAAAAACCATTACCTTCTACAAAAAAACGAGACGCGCTCATCTCTGCGTCGGAAACAATAATCGGTTTCCCGCAAGCCATCGCTTCTAACACCACCATTCCCTCCAGTTCGGCCAGCGACGGCAACACGAATATATCGCTGGCATTATAAGCCAATATTTTGTCTTCTTCGCTAACTAGCCCCAAAAAAGTAATATGCTTATTAACATCAAGATAGCGCGCCAATTTTTCCAATTTTGGCCTCAAATATCCAGCGCCCACTATCATCACATGCGTATTTGGATGTTTTTTGATGATATAGGGTATTGCTTTAATCAAAGTATCAACAGATTTTTCCGGGAACAGTCGTCCAACAAATAATAATTTTATTTTATCGCGGGGCAGCCTGAATCTTTCATAGAAATTTCCAACCTCCATTAATTGAAAATGTTCTAAATTTATTCCATTACTGATAACAGCTGACGGTTGTTCCTTTCTGCCTAGTTTATCCAATAAACTGCGCGCCATTTCTGATGGGTAAATTAACAATTCTGCTTTGCTGTACATCCAAGCTAGATATCTATTCCATATATGATTAAGCAAAGGCCGGATTATTTTTGGCATATTCATAAACAAATTTTCCGGTTGAGAATGAGAATGCGCCACTATTTTAATACCAAGAATGCGCGCTGCTTTGATTGCGACAATCGCGCCCGACATTGGCAAAATTATATGCACTATATTGATTTTTTCTTCTTCAAAAACCTTTTTTAATTCTTGGATGGTCGGAAAGGCCAGATTCCACCCCCCAGATTTGGGAATTGGAATACTACGATAGCGATAAGTTTTTATGCCGTCGTGATAACTGTGTTCTTTGTGTTCTTTGGACCGCGCGCCGATAAAAATAACATGATGCCCGCGCTCCCTCAATAATTTTCCGAATCGCAAAGTGGAAACAACCACGCCGGATTTATTGTTGCCAATCGGATCGCAGACCATGGCGATATTTAGTTTCTTCTTCCGTGTTTCTATCATAAACTAGTTTTTGTGCCCACTTTATATTTTTGGATAAAAACAAACAATAAAATAACCAATGCGATTACGCTTGCTCCGGCGGCGTAATAATTTAAATATTTTCCTATTTGCACATACGCATGTCCAAACAACACTCCAACTAGAATCATAACTGCAGACTGAACGACGGAAAT
>JBBUIX010000047.1:0-4915 GCA_038055115.1 Patescibacteria group bacterium | reverse complement strand
CTCTTAAATGGAATAAACGACTCTCTGATTATTGATGATACATATAATTCTTCTCCTTTTGCTTGCGAGTCCGCGCTTAAAACCTTGGGAGAAATAAAATTCTCGGGTAGGAAAATTGCTATTTTGGGCGACATGCTGGAACTCGGTCGCCATACTTTTGAAGCTCATAAAAATATCGGTAAGATTGCCAAAGAAAATGCGGATATGCTTATTGTAGTCGGTCCCAGAGCTCAAACTATCAAAGAAGGCGCAGTGGAGGCTGGAATGAATCCTGACAGCATTTTTGAATTTTTAGATTCCCGCGAAACGGGAAATTTTACAAAAACTTTTGTGAAAAAAAATAATCTTGTGCTGGTCAAGGGTTCGCAAGGCATGCGCATGGAGCGCGTGGTAGAAGCAATACTCCTGGACCAAGAAAACAAAAATAAATTATTAGTCCGCCAAGATGCCGAATGGCTGAAAAAGAAATAATATTTTCGACTTATATATCTCCAATAATTTTTGTCATCCATGCTTCAACCCTTTTTATTTTTTGGGAGAGGTACGGATATTTTTCTGTGTGTTTATTTGTCCATAAACGTATTTTTGGAAAGTAAAAAGAAAGAAGAAAAAAACCAATAGCCAAAAAAAGAATTCCTTGCAAAAAAGGCAGTACTAGGCCGAATAATCCCAGTATTATAAAAATTACTCCAATAATTAACACAGTAGCTCTTTTTACTTTTTTCATAATGTGACCTCACCGGGAATCGCACCCGAATTTGAAGCTTGAGAAGCTTCCGTCCTAACTGTTAGACGATGAGGCCGATAAGAAAAATATAGCATTTTTAGTAAAAAATTGAAAATAAACAGCTCTATGTTATACTGGAAATATGGAAAGTGCATTTAGTAAAAATTCTTCAGCACCTAAATTTGAAACTAAAGATAATACCCCAGATATTTTACGTTTTGGATTATTTTTATTAAAATCACGATCAGTCGTAAATAAAAATATGTCACAAATAGCATCAGAACTTAGTTTGGGAAGCAAATCTTTGATACAAAGATGGGAACAGGGCAATGCTTTTCCAAAAGAAGACAGGCTTTCGGCTATTGCTGTGGCTTACGGCGTAGATCCGGAAGAATTAACTAAATTTTTCAGAGTTTCTAAGGAAGCTCGCCAGAGTGAAAAAAGTGCTCGAGGACGAGTGATTACAAAAAGTATAAATAGATAACAATCATAAGCAAGAACGATTCTTCATAAGCAAGAACGATTCTTGCTTAAACTAAAATATCTTTTACAGACAATACATAATATGTTATATTTTTACAAATTCGTTCCCATGAGAGAAAATGCTTATATTCAAAATTGGTGGCATTGTATTCATATATGCCATCTTAGCTCTTCTCTGTGTTTCGTACACGGAAAAGAGAAAGAAGTAACATCGCCGGTGGGTCTTCTCAGAAGGTTCGCCGGCGATTCACATTTTACTCGTCAATTTTAGGTTTTTCTATTTCAAGCAAGGATAGCTCAGGCGAAGAACCGGCGATGCGCAAGACGTCTTTGTCTATCTTTTTTAATTCTTTATTGGAAGAATTGTAATGATTTACCACGGTACCGAGAGCATTGCCGAGTTTGTTGTGATATTCATCATAAGATTTTAAATGCTTGCCTAAATCCTCAACTTTTTTAATTATTTCTTTGGCAGATTCTTCTATTTTTAGCGCTTTGAGTCCCTGCAGGACAGTTTGCAAATAGGCGAGAAATGAAGTGGGACTCGTGATGATGACTTTATATTTTCCGGCGGCGCGCTGAATCAAATTTTCATTTTCATCTCCAGCGCCGACTTTATTGGTAAGTAAGTCATAATAAATAGCTTCGTGGGGGATAAACATAAAAGCGAAGTCAGTGGTATTTTTTGAAGGTTGTATATATTTTGCGGTTTCGGTAATGCGATTTTTTAAATCATTAATGAAAATTATTTCTAATTTTTTCTTTTCTGTTCCGTCTCTCTCTTCTGCCATTTTATTATAATTTTCCAACGAGAATTTTGAATCTATCGGAATAATTTTATCTTTTACAAAGACAACAGCGTCTACGATAGTGCCATCAGGAAATGGATATTGCATTTGATAAGATCCCGGAGGAAGGACATTTTTCAAAACCGTTTCTAAATAATATTCTCCGAGTATTCCGCGCTGTTTCGGATTTTTTAAAATATTTTCCAAACTTTGTAGTTGGTCGGCGAAAGAAATAACTTGTTTGTTTGTCTCGTCCAGTCTTGTGAGCCTTTCTGTAACGTCGCGAATTATTTTATTTGATTCACTGGAATGAAATTTCAAACTCTCATTGACTTGCTTGTGCGATTCGCCGATTTTATTATCTACCGTGCGCGAGAGTTCGTTTATTTGCGTTAAAATAAGATTTAACCCTGTATCGTCTTTGGTATTATTTTCTTTCTTTTTTCCAAATAAAAAATAAGCAACAATGCCTCCTATAATCAATCCTATTATTATTCCAACAACATTTTGCATATAGTTATTTTAACATATAAAACGAAGAAACCACCAGAGAAGCATGGCTCCTTCTGGCGGCGGTACTCACTTTTTGATCAGGTGGGCGAGGATCCTGTGAGATGGATTTCACCTAACGTCTCGCTTGTTACTTCAAATCGAAAGCACAATGAGCGCCATGTTGCGCTCGGACGGTTAGCTCGTACCTTGCCGCCTCGGCTGTGATGAATCGTGCTAACGTCCCGTTGTCAACACTGAGGCCCGGCGGGGTACTGAGCTTTCCCACGAAGTGTCCCCACTTGTTGTAAACTACAACATCTGTGCCGTCTTTGCCTAAACAGACAACACTTTGTCCACTTTCCAGCTTCAGAGGCAAAAGAACTCTCCTTTCGTCTAAAAGGTTAACACACGTAGAGAGATTTGTCTAATTTTTTTTGATAAAATTACCCAACTTTACTGGTCGGAATAATTAGGTAATTTTTAGTTTAGGTATTATAATTTATGTTATGGGAATTCTGGAGCAAGAAATAAAACAAAAAGATAAACGCAAGAATATCCAAAAGATAATTCTGAACACAATTTTTGCTGTTGGAATACTTAGTGTTGCAATGGTTGCTCCTAATGTATTGTCGGTTATTAAACAATTAGAGGGATCTTTCAAGAGAAAAAAGAATTTGAAATATTCTATTAATAATTCTTTTGTCCGTCTTAGAGAACGGGAGCTTGTTGAAATAGTTGAAATAAATGGGAAAAAAGTTGCACGCATTACTAAAAAAGGGGAAAGCAAATTGGATTTTCTTGATAAACATAATTTTAAACTAAAAATTCCTAAAAAATGGGATGGTCGCTGGCGAATAGTTATTTTTGATATAAAAGAGTCTAGAAGCAAAACACGATTTCTTTTACGAAAAACACTTTCCCAGATAGGCTTTGTGCGACTTCAAAATAGTGTTTGGCTTTATCCGTACGATTGCGAGGACTTAATTTCTTTATTGAAAACAGATTTTAAGCTTGGTAAGGATGTTTTATATATGATAGTCGAGAAATTAGAAAATGATTGGCACTTACGAAAAACTTTTAATTTATCTAACTCTAACGGTCGGAAAAGTTAGGTAATTATAAATTTTTAATAAAAATTTCAACAAAACGAAGAAACCACCAGAGAAGCATGGCTCCTTCTGGCGGCGATGTTCACGATGTTTGGCGGTGTGGGGTCTCGTGAGATGGACCCTATTTGGCTGAAGTGATTTCCTCGAGGTCTTTCAGAAGGCCCTCGACGAGCTCCCTTTCCGGGAGTTGGGGGGTAGTGCTGTTGTCACATTCTCGGACCGCCTCGAGCACCTCGACAAAGGTGTTCAAAAGTTTAATCTTAGGCTTTTCTTGGGTGTAGACAGCAGCCTGCCCAACTACCCCAGACCACTTCTTGAACCCTTCTCCGTTGAGAAACACATGTCCGCCGCGTGCCGCGATGGCTTCGGCTTCTACCACGCGAATCGACTTGCCTCTTTTTTTGAGAAGTCGCAGGATGGTTCCCCATTTCTTGCTTCCCATTAATTCCTCAAACGTCTTTGGCGCAAAGCCCTTTCTCATCTCTTCTCCTAACTAGGCAGGGTTGACCTGCGGAACATTATTTCCACGAAAAAATAGCACATTATTTTTAATAAGTCAATAGTATCATAATTTTTTTATTTTATTTTTATTTCTCTAAATAGTGTTTTAGGGTGTAAATCCAATCGTCTTCAATTTGACCGCTCTCAAGCTTTTGCGCGAGGAGCCATTCCAGGTATCCGCGATCGGTCGCCAGCACATCTTCTATTTTTTTACCGAGGTATTTACCAAAATTAAAAATTCTAAAGAGTGAAGGATGTGAAGAAATTTCTATCATTTTTTTTACAATTTCACTTTCATTCAATTTTTTCCCTCCTTCTGTCGGGATCTCCGACATTTTATTTTTTAAATGTTCAAAAAGTTTCTCTAAAACCAGTACGTCGCCCAATGCATCGTGGGCTTGCGCTTCTACGTCAAGGTCAAGCAAATAGCGTAAATATTGCAGATTATACCTTTCTATTTCATCTTCTTTATCTAAATGTCTGGCGAGTCGCAAGGTGCAAATAAACCTCTTCGGTTCAATGCCTTCTTTTTTTATCATTAGTAAGTCAAAAGGTGCATTGTGAGCCACAACAATAGAATCTTCGTCTTCAAAAAGTTTTTTAATTTTTGGCAAATCTCCGCTTGCTTGAAAAGACGGCTTATTTTCCACCATTTTATTTGTTATATGATGTATGGCCGAAGTTTCTGGCGGGATTTTGACCAGAGGCTTATAAAGGTCCACAAAACTTTCGTTTCCATTTTTATAAGCAATTTGACAGAGAAAGTCCTTTTCTGTATTACCGGTGGTCTCTGTATCAAAAAATATTAACTTGGA
>JBBUIX010000046.1:0-4497 GCA_038055115.1 Patescibacteria group bacterium | reverse complement strand
TCGGCAGGGATGTAATCTTTTATATTATCCAGAGTTTTTTCTCTCAGTATTTTTTCTATCGCGTGGTAAAACCATTTGGAAGTGATACCGCGGGTTTCCGCATAAATTGGGTATGAAGATCCCATGTTTTTTGCGCTATTTTTTGCGAAAAGCGTGTCGTGCGAATCAATTGGCATGCTCGGCATCTTTTCAAATTCCGGATTGGCTAAATAAACGCCATTTTTACCTTGCGTGACTTTGCCGGTTAATTTTACACTCTCACCATCCCTCATCATTTTGGCGATATATGCTTGATTGAACCAAGTAATTTTTATTTTTCCCGACAAGTCCTCTATCTCTCCCTCGGCCATCGGAATTCTTGAGCGAAAAGCTTTTTTGGTTTTCAATTTTGATACTTTGCCGCAAATGGTTGCTGTATCTCCCGGAATTAAGTCCGCTATTTTTTTTACCTCGCTAATATCGCCATAGCGGACAGGGAAGTGAAAAAGCAAGTCCGATATCGAAAAAAGCTTGAGCTTGCGCAAGGCCCTTTTTTGATTTTCGTCTAGGCGAAATTTTATCTCTAATTTGTCGCTCAATTCCATATTTGAATTATATAACTAAATATAATACAATAGTATCAATATAATGTTTAGCTTTTTTTAGAAAAAAGAAGAAGCATCATAAGGATTAAAAATAAAATCATGTACGAAGCAATCAAAAATTTCAATAAACAATTTTTATATGAACCTGAAATTAAAAATTCGGGGATTCAGGTAAAAAAATCGAGTTTTGTTGCCGTTGGAATGGGTGGATCCGCTCACGCTCTCTTGTTATTAAAAACATGCAAACCGGAGCTGGACATCACGATTCATCGCGATTATGGCTTACCGAATATTCCCATAGAAGAATTGAAAAATAAACTTGTAATATTAAGTTCTTATTCCGGCAATACGGAAGAAGTAATTGATGCTTTTCAAAAAGCCAAAGATAAAAATCTAGCAATGGCGGTGATTGCCACCGGTGGTAAATTATTATCATTAGCTGAAGAAAATAATGTTCCATATATAAAATTGCCGGATACCGGGATTCAGCCTCGCTCGGCGCTTGGTTTTTCCATAAAAGCATTTTTAAAATTTATCGGGGAAGAAGATGAATTGAAAAAAATCGGCTTATTGGCGACAACTCTAAACTCGACTGATTATGAAGAAAATGGAAAAATATTGGCAGAGAAAATGAAAAATCATATTCCTGTTATTTATACTTCAAGCCGTAATTTATCTTTAGCATATATTTGGAAAATAAAATTGAATGAGACCGGCAAGATTCCTGCCTTTTATAATATTTTTCCGGAAATGAACCACAATGAGATGAACGGTTTTGACGTGAAAGATTCCACCAAAGAATTATGTAATAAATTCCACTTTATTATCTTGAAAGATGCGGAAGATAACCCAAAAATCCTAAAAAGAATGGAAGTATTGGAAAAATTATACAAAAATCGCAATTTACGGGTTGAAACAATAGAACTTAGAGAAAAAGATATTTGGCACAAAGTTTTCTCTTCACTTGTTTTAGCCGATTGGATTGCCTACTATACAGCGCTGGGATATGGGCTGGATCCGGAACAGGTGCCGATGGTTGAAGAATTTAAAAAACTTATTTTAGAAAAAGAATAAAAACCATGTATATCCCAATTATTTTAGGTACAGCCAGAAAAGGAAGACAATTGTTAGCAGAACTCAGGTATTTTTAAATGAGCTAATTTCGTATGCTCAAAAATTAAAAGTTAATTAAAAAAATTATGAAAAAATACGAAGAAGTAAAAAAATTACCATTTCAAAATTTAATAGGAATTTCTGACAAAACTATCTCTATTCACCACGACAAACTTTATGTAGGTTATGTTAAAAAATGGCAGGAAATACAAGAGAGATTGAAAACAGTAGATAAAACATCAGCCAATGCCACCTTTTCTGATTTAAGGGAGTTGAAATTAGAAGAGAGTTTTGCCGCCAACGCTATTATCCTACATGAAGCTTATTTCGATATTTTAGGCGGCCAAGGGAAAATAGAAGGCGAAATTACCAAGGCAATTGAAAAAGATTTTGGTTCTTTTGAAAAGTGGCTGGAAGATTTCAAAGCCCTGGGTTTATGCAGCCGTGGCTGGACAATTTTAGGCTATGATTTTAACGATGGAAAATTAAGAAATTTTTTACTGGATGCTCATAATCTTTATGGGGTCTGGGGGGCTTCGCCAATTTTGGTTCTGGATATGTATGAGCATGCCTATTTTATTGACTTTGGCGCCGATAAGAAATCTTACATTGAAACATTTTTTCAGAATTTAAATTGGCAAGCAATAAACAAAAAATTCCAAAAGATTGTTAGGTAAGAAATTTATATATAATAAATAAGGCGGAGCCGGGGGGATTCGAACCCCCGAGGGGTTTTAAAGCCCCTGCATCTTTAGCAAAGATGTACGTTAGACCACTCTGACACGGCTCCTTATAGAACTTAATTACTCTAGCATATTGATGCTATTTTTACATTTTTTATGTTAGACTCTTATCATGTAATGGAGAGATGGGTGAGTGGTTTAAACCAACAGTTTACTAAACTGTCGTCCCTTTAAAAGGACCGAGGGTTCGAATCCCTCTCTCTCCGCAATTTTTCAAAAAAAATTGGGTTAAAAAAATTTACCAAGACAAATGAGAAAATTGCAAAAAAGTTTAATAATTTATCTTTTAATCATTATTATATTAGTAATCAGTGGAAGTGTATATTATTATATTAATAATAAAAACAACATGGAGCAAAATGATGAAATAAAAAAATTTATTACAGAAAAATATGAATTTGCATATCCCTCAGACTGGTCCATAAAAAAGACAAGCGTAAAAAATAAAACTTTTATCCAATATGATATCCAATTTGATCTTCAGCAAAATTCTGCCAAAGAAGGAGAAATCGGCAAATGGTTAAAGATAGTGGTTTGTTCCGGTCCCGAATATCCTCAACCAAAAACATATTCAAAAGATATGGTCTCTGGTCAATTAATTATAGCCGGAGAGAAATATGACCGTGTTGATTTGGGATCCGGCTTGTTTTTATACTATGTAGTAGTCAAAAAAAATAGTTTTATGTTTGAATTTAATTATAACTCAAGTTCTGCAGAAAGCGCTAACACTAGGATTATCGAAACAATTATTCAGAGTTTGAAGTTTAAATAAAAATGGTCCAGAAAAATAATATCTTTATTATATATTTATGAAATTTATATATACAGTCCTGGTAATTTTAATTATTGGAGTAGCTATTTTTTATTATTATAATTATAACAATATGTCTAATATTTCAAATCTTAAAACATTGGAACCTATGTCAGCCGAAAATGAAATGGTAAACCAAGTTGTTCAACAAAAATTATTGAATTCAAAAGAAAATTACCTTCTTGTTGAAGATATTTCTGCTCAAAAAATAAAATCGGAATTTCTCTCGGATTCAATTATCTGGTTGATAATTAAACACCCAGGACTATTGGACAGACCTTTTTTTCCTATCGGAATACAAAATAAAAAACTTTTTATGCTCTCAAATTTGGAAGAAACTGTAGCATTTTACAATAATGACTTTAAAACATTAAGGGGGAATGACTACGCCAAATTAGCCATTGAACTTCTGCAAGTTGCTTATTTCAAAGAAGAATTTGGTTATGCGAACAACGCTTCAAAAGGCAGAGGATACAATATCATATCCGATATAAATGAAATTACTGGATTAACTGGTCAAACTGGGAAATTTGATGTTCAATCACCAAAGACGGTCAAACAAGATGATAAATACATAACCGAAGTATGGTTCTGGGGAACACATAATTGTGAATTGCATAAATTCAGTTTAACTGCCAGTCAATCAAAAATTGAAGATTATAAAGACGAGGTCATGGGCAAATTAGGACAATGCCAGCCCTTGTCTTATGAATAAACATAAAAATACAGCTTTTTAAAATGCGGGATAACAAAATTTTTAAAAATTATTCAGGATTTAAGATATCTATGCTATAGTTTCTCCATGACTTTCGTTGATAAGATCAAGCAAAAAATTTGGGGTTTTATATATAGTTTTTTTCTACCAATTCGCAGTTTCCTTTTAAGGATTGGCATTATTTGGCATAAAAAAGGTAGACAAAAATATCATGTTGGCTGGTTGGCTCCGGGAAAAACCTTAGAGGAACTAAAGAATCACCTTCATGGTGAATGGGGTTTTGGCAATCATTTTATTGCCTGGGTAGACGAAGATCAAGTTTTAAGTTGGAGAAAACTAACAGATTTTCAAGACCAATATCATTTGCGTGTTTTTAGCGATGGAGAAATACGCGGGCATTTTGAATTTACTCCCGAAGCGCATCCGATAGAGCATTTTAATGAAAAAGGAGAAAAAGAATGTAGAAAAGATTTCTTAAAATTCCTAGGTGATTTTGTATCAGAGAAAAAATATATTTCACATCTTGAAATA
>JBBUIX010000045.1:0-15410 GCA_038055115.1 Patescibacteria group bacterium | reverse complement strand
GGTACGCAAGCACTTTGCCCTTGCGTATGTCGTGGAACCTGTCACGCCAGTCGTTCTGAAGCATGGTCGCGCTGGCGATAAAGAATACCGCCATGACCGCAACCCACGAAATGCTTGTTCCTGCGAGCGTATAGCCAGTTATGGCCAAAAAACTCGCAAGGACACAGACGAACAAGCGAAGGGACTTAATCCAAGCGCTCACGGTTATCATCTCCTTTCACGATATTTGAAATGTGCAATCTGCGCCTAAATGAAGTGTAGCAATTATCAGTTTAAAAATCGAATTTTGAATTTTATGAAAAAATTTCTTCTGCCTTTATTGATAAAAGCATTTCTTTTTCGCCAAAAATCTCACACAAATTAGCCGCCGAGCGAAGCGAGGCGGACAGCTTTCACTTGCAAAATCCTTTCTGGCGGAGGGTGAGGGATTTGAACCCTCGATGCCCTTTCGGACATACATCCTTTCCAGGGATGCGCACTAGACCACTATGCGAACCCTCCAAATACTCCAACCTATCCTAGCAAATTTAAGAATTCTTTTTCATTTAAAATTTTTACTCCTAATTTTTCCGCTTTAATCAGCTTGGAGCCCGGATCCGCGCCAGCCACGACATAGGAAGTATTTTTTGAAACTGAACCTACTACTTTCCCGCCCAGAGAAATGATTTTTTCTTTGGCAATTTCGCGCGACATTTGAGAAAGCGTACCAGTTAGGACAAAATTGAGTCCGGTAAATTTCCCCATTTTTTTCTTTTCCATTTTTTCCACAACCACGCCATTTTTTTCCAATTTTTTTATAAAATTTAAGTTATTTTTATCCTTGAAAAAATTACTAACACTTTTTGATACAGCCGGACCGATATTTTCTATACTGTCTATTTCCGCCAGGTCTTGCCTAGCGGAAAATACTAATTTCTCCAAAGTGCCGAAATGGAGAGCTAAATCCCGCGCTGTTTCCTCCCCTACGTGAAGAATGCCGAGCGCCCAAAGAAATCGTGAAAGTGGAATTTTCTTTTTGTTTTTTACTTCACTTATTATATTTTCCGCTGATTTTTCTCCAAAACGTTCCAGGGGCGCGATGTCTTCTTTTGTCAGAGTAAAAATGTCAGCCGCATCTGTTATCAAGCCCTCGTCCTTGAATCGCCTTAAAATTTTGGGACCTAATTCATATATTTCAAAAACCGAAACAAAATGCTCTAAATATCTCTCATTTTTTGCGGGGCATTTCGGATTAACACAATAAAAAGCAACGGAGGACGTATCTGATAAAATTTTCTTCTCTATTTTTCCCCCGCAGGCCGGACAATGCTTGAGCATTTTGAATTTTTTTTCTTTACCATTGCGCATCCGAATCAGCACTTCCACCACTTTCGGAATTACATCACCGGCTTTTTCTATTACCACCGTATCTCCTATTCGTAAATCCAAACGCCCTATTTGGTCCATATTGTGAAGAGTCGCTTTGGATACCATGGAACCCGCTACCAGCGTTGGTTCAAAAATAGCCAGTGGGGTGAGCACGCCAGTGCGTCCAACATTAATCTTTACATCTTTTATTATGGTTGTCGCTCTTTCAGCCGGATATTTATAAGCAGTGACTCCTCTTGGGTCTTTACCCGCTACTCCTAAACTTTCAAAAATAGCGGTATTGTTTATATTTATCACTACTCCATCTATGCCAAAAGATAAACCGTCACGAATTTTAGAAATATCATCTATAAATTTTAAAACTTCATTCAAATCCGGGCAAATTCGCGAGCGCTGATCAACTGTAAAACCTAACTTCTCTAGCAATTCATGTTTCAATGAATGCTTAACTATATATTTTTGCCATTCCTTCCCCTCAATTTGGTCAATACTATAAGCAAAAAAATTCAAATTTCTTTCTGCGCTCAATTTTGGATCGAGTTGACGGAGAGAACCAACAGCAGCATTTCGAGAATTAGCAAAAAGTGTTTTACCCTCTTTTTCGTTTTGTTCGTTCAACTTTTTCAACACACTTTTTTTCATCAAGGCTTCACCCCGAACTTCAATTTTTAGAGGAAAAGGCGCATTTAAAACAAGCGGAATAGTTTTAATTGTTTTTAGATTTTGAGTTATATCCTCACCTACTTCCCCATCCCCCCTAGTAACACCCTTAACTAATCTACCATTTTCATAAATGAGAGAAATCGCTAAACCATCAAACTTAAGTTCACAAAAATAATCTAACTTTACGCTGGAAGACAAAAGTTTTAAATTGCGTTTTTCCCAAGCAAAAAGTTCTTCCTTGGAAAAAACATTACCAATAGAAAACATCCGCACTTCGTGTTTCACTTTCGCAAATTTATCAAGTGGCTTGCCACCAATTCTATTTTCTGGAGCATTCGGATCATTAAATTTAGGATATTTTTTTAAAAGCTCTTTGAGTTCACGAGTAAGAGAATCATAAACATCATCAGTGACACTGGGCGCGTTTTCTACATGGTACGCATTGCGTAATCGTGCGATTTCACTTCGCAGTTTTTTTACCCGCCTAGACTCGGCGAGGCTGGTTCTTTTTTTGTCTTCTGTGTTTTCCATACCAAAAAATTAATAAGACACTATGATTTCACGTTCAATGCGATCCGGATTAGACGACAAGCAGGCGGCATCGCCAATATTATATCCCTTTGAAACAACTGTCGTGATTATCGATGGCGGACTAGTAGTATCATCTTTAACAACACTCACATTGGCACAGCTAAGTCCGCTGCTGCCCAATCCAGAAACAACAAAATTCGTTGTTCCTATCGGATAATAACCGAGAGTTTTGTCATTAAAAAGCGCAAGCTCGGCGCCAGAGTCGGCGGCAAAAAAAGCGTTGTTGGTATCTTTAGCCGAAGTGCCAAACTTGATTTCTTTCAAAGCAATATTGGCAGCGCCCAGAGCGATAGCCAAAAGAATACTTGAAAGTGTGACTACAAAAAGTATCACGAAACCTTTATTTTTTTTTATTTTTTGTAAAATCATTTTGATTATTATTTTTATCCTATCGTGATGGAATTATTCCCAATTAAATAAATTTTCTGAAAAAATTATATTGTAATTACCGGAACCTTGTGTCCATTCAACCTTGGAAGAAATTTTTACTTGATCTGGACCCAGACCTGCTGTCTCCATCCAAATTTTACGAACAAAGCCGGAATCACTACCGAGTGAATTGGTATTATAATTTCCATTATCTAAATATAATTTACACTGATTGCTATGAGTAGAACATTTGAAGACATCGGGTGGAAAAATTGAATTATCAAAACCGCATTCATTACCCAGATTGCATGGGTTTAATTTCACCTTAAACGCATTCCAATCATTCCCGGTCGCTTCAGTATATAAAACATAAGTGTCGCGCATATTTCTAATATATTCAATTCCTTCTTGGGCTAAATAAGCGGCTATCATTTTTTGTTTGGCATAATTAGTATCGGCAATTCCCTGAGATAAAACCATCAATAAGCCCAAAATTGATACGGTAAAAATTGAAATGGCAACCAGCGTTTCTACTAAAGTAAAACCCTTATTTTTTTGTTTTAAAAATTTCTGCATTATGTTTTAAATATCTATCACCCTCTCTGATACGGAGGTTTGTAAAGAAAAAGGTGTAATCACATTTTTAAAAGTTATACTCCCAACCAATCTAATGACAACAAAAGGTTGTTGATGGTCTCCTGATCCATCGGGATTAGGCGCCTCAGCGCCCAAGACTGAAAAACTAGAAATTGGATCAATAACGACTTCGTCAGGAGTTAATTGGATAAAACTGGATTGTATGTAAGGACCTTGTATTGATTTAAAAATTCTAATATTACTATCTATACCATTAGTGCCTATGTAATAAACCCACTGATCATTTGGGTTAGCTGTACCGGTTGCAGATTCAAATGCAATTCCCCAGCAATTCTGACCGCTTTTTGTCGTACTAACATTGGATAAATTATCAGCTCCCGTAACGCAATAATAATTGTATCCTGTTCTTAAATTTCTGGACATATCTTCCATAATAAAACTAAGATTATCCATGATCGAGCGCATACTTTGTGATTTTTGGTGAAGCAGGTTGGCATTTAAAAGCGCGCCCATGCCCGTCATAATAATAATTATAAAAAGAGAAACAGCGATCATTGTCTCAATTATGGTATACCCGCCCTTAGTTTTTAAAAAAAATTTAGGCATTTTAATTTATCTGTACCCTGCCCGAAGGATACAGTTTTATTTTAGCGATAGCTCCTTTGGGTGAAACAATGGTAATTTGAACATAGGATACATTTGATAATTGTGCGCTATTGGAAAATAATATTGCGCCTGAGTCGGGTCTGGAAAAGGTAATAGTTAAATCGTTTAAAACAGCCGAAGAGGCATCTTTATAAAAAACTTTGATTTCAGATATACTATTGTTTTTTGTAATTGTAATTTTACTTAAACATTCTCCCGTGCAAGTGGACCCGCCAGTATAGTCTTTCAGATTATCCAGGTCGACAAAATAAATAAAACTTTTATTGTCATAGGGCGATGTTAAATTAAAATAAACTCCATAAGAGGGTTTCCAGTTTGGAATAGTAGAAAATCCTACGGGCGGCAATAAGCCGGACAAGGATAATTTCTGCGCCTCAACAATTTTTAAAGCAATATCACTGGCCAAATTTTTAATATCAACTTTCGCTTGGAAGTCCCCATAATTAAACATCATAATGGAAGATATGGTAGCGAAAATAGACAGGACAACAATGAGTTCTATATAACTCATGCCTCCATTCATTTTTATTTTTTTATTTAATTTATTCATCTAAAAAAGACGCAATTCAAAAAGAAAAACCAAAAGCGCGCCTAAAATCAAATACGGCGCAAAGGGAATTTCACTTTTCATCCCATGCCTTTTAGTAAAAAGAACCAGAGAGAGACCAACGATAGCCCCAATCCAAAAAGCGACCACCATGCCGGAGAGCGCCCGAGAAAGACCTAATAACCATCCTAAGCCGATTGCGAGCTTGGCATCCCCCAGTCCCATCCAGGTTCCGGAAGACACAAGCCAAAACAAGTAAAGGGGTAGGGCAATTAATATACCTGATAAAAATTCCAAAATTGAAGGAACATGCGGGTAAAAACCATAGCTATTGAAAAAAAATAATCCGATAAAACCAAGAATACCCAAAACAAAAGAAAGCGCGTCGGGAATTATTTTATGCCTTAAATCATAGACCGCGATGACTACCAAAAGCGAAAACACGGCAACGTAATAAGCATATGTAAAACTAAATATTAGTGTGTTTAGAAAAAAAAGATCCTGAAACTTTAAAAAAAGCGCCGCAAAAATTAAACCGGCTATCAGCTCAACCAAAGGATAAATCGTTGATATTTTTGTTTTGCAAGTTCGGCATCTACCCTTTAGGACAAAAAAACTTATGAGCGGTATAAGCTCATACCAACGAAGTTTATTTTGGCACGACATGCAAGCGCTTCTCCCGCCAAAAGATTTTTCCGTGTTGAGCCGAATAATTACAACATTCAAAAAGCTTCCGATAATAAGTCCAAAAGTAAAGAAAATTAAGGTAAGAATTGTTATCATATTTATTCTACAAAATTAATTGCAAACAGCACCAGCTCCAATTGAGGTACTTTCTTGCTTTGATTTTCCTGTATTATCTACGCACCACATCTGACCAGGAGTCGCCAGCGGCACTTCGGCTGCCCAGGCATTTGCGCTATCATTACATGTTGCAGTTGTCGTTGTACCGGTAGTGTTTATAGTATAACTACTCAAACTAGCGGCTCGCGCAGCAACCAATACAAATCCGCCGACACCTTTAGCTCCTCCAACCGTACCGTTAGTGCAAACACTAGTATAACTATTAGGAACCGCAGTATTGGTGTTAAAAAAAATCTCTCCTTGATTGACGGCATTTCTCAAATTTGTTTTCACCGCCGCATCTGTGCCCCTGTTTCTGGCCTGAGTCATATTAGTTAAAATAACCGCAGCCAATATGCCGATAATGGCTACGACTACTAAAAGTTCAATTAACGTAAAACCTTTTTTAAGATTCATTTTCTTCATAAGGATTTATTAATTTTTATAATAAAAGCTTTTATATTATACCACATTCACCAATACAAAAACCACCCCAAGCCGAAGCGAGAGATGGTTTTTGTTTCAAGAAAATAGAACTATGCGCAAGCCGTACCGGCACCCACACTTGTTTCTACTTTTGAGACACCGGTTGAATCAACGCACCACCATTGGGCAGTATTGGCTTTCAACTGTATTGAAGCCATCCAAGCAGATCCAGTACCTATTGAGGAAGCACACCAACTTGTTCCGCCAGATGAAGCGAGAGCTGCGGTAATTGCGGCGCCAACAGTTGCATTAGCAAAAAGAGAACCAGCCGTTGCTGCTGATGCTGTTGCTGGACAAGTAGCTCCAGCTTGGGCAGCGGTACCATAAGCGCTACCTGTCGCATCATAAACGATTTCAGCTTGCGCTCTAATACCATCCAAGTTTGCTTTAATAGCTGCATCAGCGCCTTTAGCGCGCGCAGTATTGAGCGATGCCAAAACAACTGAAGCCAAAATACCGATGATAGCTACGACCACCAAAAGTTCAATTAATGTGAAACCTTTTTTTAAATTCATTTTCATAATAAATTCTAACTATTAATATTATTTATAATGCTATCCGCCCACCTACGTAAGCAGGCCCTCGGCGGAACAATTTCGACTCGCTTTTAATCCCCTCATTATAACATACGGACATAGAGACACGTATAAAAAAGTTATCCACACCCCATTAACTAATACTCCCTGCCATATTGTAAATCGGCATCAAAACAGAAACCAAAAGTATGCCTACTCCGAGACCCAAAACCACAATCATAATCGGCTCTATCAGGCCCACCAACGTATCAACCGTATCATCCACTTCACGCTTGTAAAAATCAGTTAGAGTTTTTAAAATAATTCCAAGTGAGCCCGTTTCTTCGCCCACCAAGACCATTTGCACTAAAATTTTAGGTATTTGTTCGCTATGTTTTTCAAATGCCGCCGATAGGGTTAGGCCTGACTTTACGCCATCAGCTACTTCTTCCAACATTTCTTTATAGACGCGAGATCCCACGACTTTTGAAGTAACGTCTATCGCTCGAACTATCGGAACACCAGATGAAAGCATTGTATTTAAGTTGTCTGTTATTCTGGAAAGATAAAGTTTTTTATATAAATTGCCGATGGCTGGCGCAGAGAGTTTTAGTGTATCAAGATATATTTTTCCTTTCTCAGTAGAAGCCAAACGCCAAACCCAAATTCCCAGAAGTATCAAGAAAATCAAAACAAAAAAACCGTAATGAACAAACAAATTTGAGATTCCAATTACTATCTGGGTAAAGAAAGGCGGCGGTTGGCCGGAGTCTAAGATAATTGCAGAAAGTTTTGGTATTACAACCGTAAACATCAAAGTCATCACGACAAAAAAAGTGCCGACAACAAACGCCGGATAAATAAGCGCATTCCTGGTTTTAGATGTGAGGGCATATTGACGATCTAAATATTCCGCTAAGTATAAAAAGGTTTGATTGAGTTTCCCTGTCTCTTCGCCCACCTTTACCATATTTATATAAAAATCGGAAAATACATCCGGATGACGAGCCAGAGCGCTCGAGATAGAAACTCCTGCCTGTAAATCATCGCCAACTTGAGTAAGTTTGCGACCGAGAAGTTTGTTTTCAGTATTGGTTGCAAGCATTGTAAAAGCTTTCAGGGCAGAAACTTGCGCCTCAAACAAAGTGGAAATCTGGCGAGAAAGAATTACCACGTCTTTCATTCTGACCTTTTCAAAAAAAGAAAATTGGAAAATTAATTTTTTTTCACTCTCCTCTTTGATAGAAATGACAACCAGACCTCGGCGTTGAAGTCCGCTGATCGCCATGTCGCGATTAGGCGCGTCAATTTCCCCTTCTTTATTTATCCCTTCATCATCTATTGCTTTATATTTAAATAGCATGTTTTTTGTTTTTCCCTACCCCGGGGATAGGGGATTTCCCCTATCCCCGGGGTAGGGATTTGTTAAATCGAGCGCTCAAGCCCTTTCGGATTGAGTGAATATTGATAAGCGTTTTCGATAGAAATTTCTCCGGCGCGAACAAGCTCAAGCAACGAATGGTTTAAATCCACCATCCCAGATTCCATTCCTGTTTCAATAACCACATCTATTTCATGTGTGCGTTTTTCGCGAATTAAATTGGCAACCGCATTATTGTTCAAAAGAAGTTCATAAGCCGGAACAAGTCCGCCTGCAATTCTAGGAATAAGTCTCTGAGAGAAAATGCCGAGCAAGCTGGCTGCCAGCTGAGCGCGAATTTGATCTTGCTGGCCGCCCGGAAAAGAATCAATTATTCTATCTATCGTTTGAGAAGCGTTGTTGGTATGCAGTGTTGAAAGCACGAGATGTCCTGTTTCCGCCGCCGTGACAGCGGTTGAAATAGTCTCAGGTGTGCGCATTTCGCCAACCATAATCACATTTACGTCCTCACGAAAAACTTCTTTAAGAGCCACATGGAAATCTTTGGTATCAATACCAACTTCACGCTGATTGATTATAGACTTATTGGCTATATACACATGCTCAATCGGATCTTCAATAGTTATTATATTACGCGCTTGTTCATTATTAATTACATTAATCATGGCCGATAAAGTGGTTGATTTACCCTGTCCAACAGGACCGACAACCAGAAAAAATCCCTGTTTCTTGCGAGCCAAATCGGCCAGGATAGGGGGTAAGCGCAATTCTGCCATAGTCTGGACTTTGGGTACTAATCGAAAAACTATATTGACTAAACCTTTTTGAAAAAAAGCATTGCCGCGAAGTCGCGCTTCTCCGCGAAAATCATAGGAAAAGTCGGCCTCTTGATTTTCTTTGAATCTGTCAATTTTTGTTTTTTCTAATATTTCATCCAAAATTCCAAATATATCTTCTTGGGTTAAAACCGGATATTTAACGAGAAAAACAAGTTCTCCGGATACGCGAATCGCCGGCACACGCCCGGCGCCTAAATGCAAATCTGAACCACTTTCGTGGATAACCGTTAGAATAAGTTTTTCGAGTTCTTTTTTGTAATCCATAATTTTTTATTTGGGAACAACAACTTTTTTTTCTAAAATTTTTACCACTTGGTCAATTACTTCGGCGGGGGTGGAATTTGCCTTCACAATATAACCTGCCGCTCCCAGTTTATTGCCTTCATCAATATCCGATTGCTGACTTTTATTGGACAAAATTATTTTTACGCAATTCAGACATAATTTTTGGGCATTTATTTGCTTTAACATCTCAAAACCGTCCATCTCCGGCATAATAATATCCAACAGCATAACATCGGGGCTTAATCCGCCTTTTAGTTTTTCTAAAGCCTGCGCGCCGCCCGAGGCCGTATAAACTTCAAAATTATTTTGGCTGAATTTAAGCGCATACATGTCCAAAAGAAAACTGTCATCATCAACTATTAAAATTTTTCTTTTTTCTCCTTCCATATATCTTTTTATAAACAAGACCCTTTAATTATACTATAAAACGACCTTTAAAAGAAATATTATGTATTTACTCATTCTCGTTGCTAAAGTTATACACTTCGGTAAAAGGAATTATGCCTTGCAAGGATTTTAACATGGCATCCTCTCTCATCATTAGCATTCCCTTACTGCGAGCCAATTTGTAAATTGCCGCATTGGTAGGATTTTTAAGTATTACAGTCTGCATTTCTTTGTCAACTTTGAACATTTCAAAAACCGCAATACGGCCCCGCGTGCCGGAAGGACATTCTGAAGACGGAACTGTATCATACATCTCCTTCTTGGACGCAATATTTTGTTTAAACTCATTCGGTAAATCTTTCATTTGTTCTTCCATTTGCATTACAATGCTTGGATCTATTGGCACAAGTTTGCGTGACGACGGACAAGTCATTCTGGCAAGACGCTGAGCGATAGAAACAATCAAAGTCGGCGCAATCAGATACGGATCAACGCCCATATCTACCAAACGAGGAATCGCGCCAATCGCGCTATTAGTGTGAAGAGTGGAGAGCACAAGATGCCCGGTCAAAGCTGCTTGAATAGCGAGTTGGGCTGTTTCTTTATCTCGAATTTCTCCAACCATTATTATATCCGGGTCTTGGCGGAGTATTGAACGAAGTCCTGAAGCAAATGTATAACCGATTTCGGGCATCATTTGCGATTGATTGATATCCGGCATGTGATATTCCACCGGATCTTCCAGAGACACAATATTGCTTTTTTCTTTATCAAGTTCATTCATCATTGAATACAGAGTGGTGGATTTTCCAGATCCTGTCGGACCGGTAATTAAAATAAGTCCATAGGGCTTGCGAATTGCCTCTCGAATTATATTTAAATTTACTTCCGATAGACCCAATTGGTCCAACGGCTTGACTCCTTTTTCGGAATCCAGGATACGCATAGCAACTTTCTCGCCATAATACGCCGGCATAGTGGAAATACGAAAATCAATTTTACGTCCGTCAATGTTTGCGCTAAAAGATCCATCTTGGGGTTTGCGTTTCTCGTCTAATCTCAATTTAGCAAGAATTTTTATGCGCGTTACGATTCCACTATAAACATTCGGCGGTAATACTATCGTGGTATGAAGTACACCATCCACTCGAAAACGCACTTTGACCTTTTCACCCGTATATTCAATGTGTATATCTGAAGCATCACCTTCTATGGCATTACGCAGTATGACAGCAACGATTTTTATAACTGGCGCATCTTCTACGATTTTTGCTTCTTTGCCCGGTTCTATATTTTTAATTTCTTTACTTAAACTCGCCTCGCTTATTTTTGCATTGTCTATTTCTTCCTGGCTTAATTCTTTCAAGGCTTCTTCAACTTGAGTGCTTATGCCTCTATAAGTTTGCATTATGCTATCGTAGTCGTTTTTAGAAATAAGAAAAATCTTAAAGGGAATACCTACCTTTGTAGAAATAAATTGAAGCGCGTCCATTGCTTGAATGTTTTCCGGATCTATCACCCCTACCTCCAGTACTCCGTCTTTCAGGTCAATTGGAACAAAGTGATAATGTGTCGCCGAGTCCTCTGAAATATATTTCAGAGCATCAAAAGACATCTTTTGGATGTTCACACTTTTTACTGGCAGGCCCAAATATTTTCCTTTTGCTTCAAGAATTTTTTCTTCTGGAACACCGGACTCAATCAAAGCTTTATCGATGTCTCCATTATAATTTTGTTTTGCGCGACTCTTAATTTCGCCTATTTGGCTTTCACTGATTGCGCCCCCTTTAGCTAGTTCTTCTAAAAAACTCATAATTAAATTAAGGCGTGACGGTGACGGTATTTAAAGTATTATTTACGGGTACAGTAACACTGTCGTTGCCGAATTGGGCAAATGGATTTGGCCTGCCTTCAGTACCGTCTGGTGTAAGCACAATACTGGAATCACGCAAACTATTAAAGACCGGGTCAGATAAAATAGCGTCATTTAATTTTATATTTTTAACACTCAATAATAGCGTCAGAAAATTTTTGGGGATTAAAGAATTTCCACTGGGAATATTCGTACCTGCCCCGGAATCATTTATATTCGGTAACGAAGTGCCTGATGGTGATGAAACCAAACTAGCCTGATCCGGAGACGATTTTATAAAAAAAATATAAATCAAAATAAAAACTGCCGCGATTATCACAAATATTATGATGTTTTTAATTTTTGAAGCCATTTTAATTTTTTAACCAATAAGTTTTAATGCGAAAATTATATTTATAAGCTTCAGGAGAAGTTGTTTTCAGGTTGGCGCCGGCGCTTGTCGTATCGGATGAAAATAAAATTGAGGATATATCCACAATCCTGAGGTTGCTTTCCATGTCTTTGATGAAATTAATAAAATTATTATAAGTTCCGGAGGTGGAAAATTCCAAGTCAAAAACTCCATAATCTTTAGGGGCCAGCTCCGCGATTCCGCTTCTTTGCACTGTTGCCGATGCAGCTGCTGATGTATTTGTTGAGGTGTTTGTATCCGTTGCATTATATTTCACATCTTTTAACGTTATACCGTAGGGCGATGCTATTTGTTCTATCTCAAGAATTAAACGGATATTGTCAACGCTTCCTGGAAGAAGTTTCTGAAGTTTTGTTAAATTATTCGGATCAATAGTGTTGTATTTGGCGGTCAATTTATCCCGTTCATTTTCAAGCATTTTAGAATTATCAAGCGCATTATTATAAGATGCAACTTGAGCTCGCAAGGTGGATATATCATTATAAATAGGATTGGTAAACGTAAAAAAAACAGTGATTGCGATTCCTACAAAAATAATTGGTACAATAAATCTCATCATAAAAATTTAGCTCTCTGTCAAAAGCATTTGTTTGTAATTAACAAAACTCGGATCGACTGAAAATTCTAAATCAAAAAGGACACGACCACTATTATCAAGCGTTAAATTGGAAAAAATAGGATCAATAAGATTTTTATTTTTGGCAAACAAGTCAGACTGAAGCGCCACTGAACGGTAACCGATAGCTTGCCCTGATATTTTAACATCTACTGTAGCATTTTTGTCCGTTCCTAGAACATAACTAAACTTAGTGTAACGAACACTTTTCATGGTTAAATTCTCCAAGGCATTGAAAATTGGAGAAACAGCGATATGTTTAGATAAAATTTCACTGGCCGCGCGCAAACGCTTATCTAAAATTTGCAGTTCGGTTATCTTGGAAGGCTCAAAACGATTTCCGGCCAAAGTGAGAGTATTTTCCATGTCTGTAATATTTTTTATGACAACTCCTTTATAAAAATAAAGGCCGCCGGTTGCCAAAAGTACGGTAAAAAAAATAAATAAAGAAATAATAAGTAAAATACTGACTGGCTGCGCAGAGGCAGCACGCTCCTTAATAATGGGTTTTTTGGGTATAAACGATGTTTGAAAATTTTGATCCATTTCCCTTATTTTATACTTACTATATTATCGCACTTATTGTAATTTTCGCAAGGCTAAACCCAACGCAACCGCAAATTCAGGACCTATAGTTTTAAGAACTTTTCCTAAAAATGCCGGCGCATTAACCTTGGAAAAAGGATGGCCAATTTCTATTTCTGCTCGAAAATTGTTTACCGCAATTTCTTTCAATCCTTTTAAAAGAGATCCGCCACCGGTAAATATTACTTTGCTGATAGTCCGGTTATACTTCTTTTCATACCCCAATAATACGTTATTTGTCTCAGAAAAGATATAATCAATATGAACTTTAATAATATCGGCTAAACTTTTTTCTACCGGATTTCCAAAAAAACCGAATTCTTTCTTCATTTTTTCCGCCTCCGAAAAAGGAATGCTCAAAGATTTGGAAATAGAACTGGAAATATCAGCCCCTCCTCTGTCTATCGTATGATAACTCTTGACCATGCCGAATTCAACGATGGAAAGTTTGGTGCGCGACGCGCCAAAATCCACTAGTAAAACCGGAGAAAGCTCGTGTTCAAAATTTGCCCGAATGGAAGAAAATATTTCAATTTCAAAAAAAGAAGCCGCCAGGTTGCACTGAGAAACAATTGAACGATATTTGGCAACTGCATCATTTTGGGTCGCCACGACCAATATATTTATTTTATCTCCCGGCTCCGACGATAAGTCGGCATTGTTCATTTCTTCAAAAGAGGATTCTTTTTTGGGCAATATAAAATAATCGATTGAAACTTCGGTGATTGGAACCGGAATATATTTGCGGGCTTCAGTGGGAACAATGGTAGCTATTTCGGTATTTTGTATTTGGGCCGGAAGTTCAAGAGTAAAAATCAAACTGGATTGAACCGGAATAGAAAGGGCAAGAGTGGTGCCCGTCACCCCCGATTGTTTTAAAACTTCCAGCAGAGCGAGCACAACTTTTTCAATGGGAAGATTGGTAACACGCCCGGCGTCAAGATCGGCATAAGGACCAAGCGCTATCGCCCCGTAAGTCTCAAGTACCGCTTTGCCTTCTTTTTTCTTGATTTCGACCACTTTAATAGCCGAAGAACCAATGTCAATACCAACGGCGCTATTCTCCGATCCGTCTCCAATCTTGCTAAATTTAGAAAAAATATTTTTTAATAAATCATTCATCCCGTATGAAATTAACTAATAAAGATCTGTTGTAATATTCGGTTCCCGTGAATTTCGTACGGGATTTACTTCAATTTATGCTAGTATTATATCATAAATGGGATTTTTAAACACCATATTGGATATAGTTTTTCCCGTAAAATGCATATTATGTGGTAAAACGGGAGTAGATTTGTGTCTGAACTGCCTTAAAGACTCTCCCCCGGCTGAACGTGAAAGCGCCAAATGGATTTTTCCTCTCTATGACTATCGCCACCCAGTCATTAAAAAATCATTGTGGCTTTTAAAATATAAAGGTAAAAAGAGGTTAGTGAGCATTTTCGCAGAAATTCTCTATGAAAAAATTTTGGAGGAATTATCTGATTTGTCTGTAATGGAAAACTTTCATAATGCTATTTTAATTCCCATTCCTCTTTCGCCCAAAAGATATCGCGAGCGCGGATATAATCAAGCAGAATTAATTTGCGGAGAATTGGTAAAAATAAACAATTTGCGTCATGGCGCAGATTTTGAATTAGAAAATAATATTTTGATAAAATCAAAAAATACTGAACATCAAGCGCGCATTAAAGACCGGCGCGCGAGATTAAAAAATCTTTCCGGTTCATTTGCGATAAAAAATGAAGGGTTAATAAAAAATAAAAATATAATTTTAATAGATGATATTACCACCACTGGCGCAACATTGGCTGAAGCAAAAAAAATTCTTAAACAGGCTGGAGCGCGAAAAGTAATTGCTTTTACTGTGGCACATTAGAATATGATAATATTAATTAGCATACATGATTGAACTTTTGCTGACATATAAATACATCATATTGGCGCCCCTGGCTATTATTGAAGGTCCGATAGTGGCCGTGGTCTGTGGATTTTTGATAACACTTAAAATTTTTAATCCCCTTTTGACTTATGCAGTGTTGGTCATCGGCGACATTATCGGCGATGGCGGAATTTATTACATTGGATATTCGGGAAAAAAATTTTTGCGTTTTTTAAAAGTCACCGATGAAAAATTGGAAAAAGCAAAGATATATTTTAGCGAAAATCATAAAAAGGCAATCTTTATGTCCAAACTCGCGCACGGCATCGGATTCACGGGATTAATTGCCGCCGGCGCATCACATGTGCCATATAAAAGATATTTCAAAACCTGTATGTTGATTTCTGTCGTTCAGTCTGCAGTTATGATTCTGGTTGGAGTGTTATTTGGGCATGCGTATGTGCAAATAGGAAAATATTTAAATTATTACGCCGCCGGAGCAAGC
>JBBUIX010000044.1:0-1777 GCA_038055115.1 Patescibacteria group bacterium | reverse complement strand
TATTAAAGAAAGCGGCATTTCCTCTATCGCTCCGGCCAATCGGTCAGTGAAGGGTGTTGTAGATCCTGCCAATGAAAATTCACTCATGTCAAAACGTATCATCGCATTTTTCCTGCCGAAATAACTTTCGGCTAAAATTTTCGCCGTATACGTCTTGCCTACACCGTTCGGACCCAAAAAAATAAAACTTCCAGCCGGCGTTCTATGATCGGCAATACCTGTACGCAGGCGGCGCAGCGCTTCGGACACATCCTTGACCGCTTCATCTTGTCCAATAATTTTCTTTTTCATCGAAGTTTCAAGTTCCATTAATATTTTCTTTTCATCCGTTCCAATGTCCCCTATCGGTATATTGGTTTTGTCGGATACGACTTGTCGCACATCATCAATGGTTATGGTTTTTCGGAGTGTTTGCAGTTCTTCTAAAATTGAAAGGGATTTTACCGGTTCTGGCTGATTGCCTATCAAACGGTCAGCGAGTTGCACAATCTCCAGAATCGCATCCGGCCTGATGGATATTTTAAGGAGACGGGCATTGTTTTTAAGTATCGCAATAGTGTCTTCCTTATTTGTCTCCGCTATATTTACTTTTTCAAATTCGGAAAGAAATTCCGGATGGTTTTTCAGCACTTGGTCATAATTTGATAAATCAGTCGTGGCAATAATTCCCAGGTGGGGCATTTTTAGATATGGAATAAGCCGTTCATATAAAGCTTCATAAGCATGAATATTTTCAATAACGAGAATTATATTGCCCGCTGAAGCGGCTTCTTTCAAGCATTTATCAAAATCGGACAAGCTTAATCCTTCAGTGAATAATTCTACAATTCGATGATTACGAATACCGGCAAAAGAAAGCCCCGACTGTCCAAGACGTCCAAGGTATGATATTAGGGTTGACTTGCCAATACCGGTGTCGCCCACCAAAAGTACATTATGGTTCCTCTCTTTGGAAAGTCCGCGTTCAATCATTCTGAGCGCTTTCTCCTTACCGTAAATTTTTTGCGAAGATAAGCCGATGACATCGCGACCATGAACGTTCAGGGCATAAGTATCACCATAGGAAAGTGACGCGCCAAAACTCCCCAAATTTTGCAGATAGTCGCGGTTAATTTTAATCGGTAAAAAGAAAAAGATGGGAAAAGTTAAAATGACGCAAATTGTGAAGACTAGACCTATGATTATAAGGACAGCGCGAGCCACAAAACCCAAGAATCGTGAAAAAATAAAAAAAACAGTTTTCTCCACAAATGAAAGATGCGCTCCCGCATTTTTATCCATTTTCCATGGCAAAAAGAGGGTTTTAATAAGCAGTGGAACAGAAAAAGCATTAAAGGCATAGATTACAAGATTTTTCCATGATTGTATCCCCGGATGCATTTATCTATTCTAGCATAAATTTTTTGATATGTTTCAGAATTGATGTATAATATTTTTATGGATGAGAACTTAAATCTCAACGGAAATCTAGAAATAGAAAAAGCGCTGAAAGAGTTTGAAGTAAAATCTAACATTGAACAAGTAAAACAGGCCGCAGCGATTTCCAAAACTTCCAATATTCCTAAAATAGTTCAACTAGTTATAAAATGTTCTGGCGGAGTGATTAAAGAAGAAAAGCAAGCGAAATATGTGCTTTTGGGTTTTGTGGTAGTGGCAATTATTATTTCGCTGTTTTTGGTTTTTAGGGGAGGAGGAAGTAAGGCAAAAATAGAAGCGCCAGCTGGTCAAAAAGTAATTTATCCAGAAAATGCACCACCGCGTTTAGAAAAACAATTTT
>JBBUIX010000043.1:0-4054 GCA_038055115.1 Patescibacteria group bacterium | reverse complement strand
TTTTTTGGGGCGCGGAATTTTGTATATTTTCCGCTAAAGAGCTGCCTAATTTATCTACCGTAGCCTGATCTACTTCTCCATTTTGGTTGAGCATGACAACGGTTGCAAAAAGATCTCTGGAAAATTGATCTGTTTGGGTTATGTTTTCCGGTTTTTGATTTGTCCCGTTTATTTGGCCGCTTATTTCCTGTTGTATTTTTAATTTTTCAATCGCCACACTATCAGATATTCCCGGGGTGGTTTCCTTTTTTGTCGGATCTGTTCCCCATAAACTTTCTTCCCAATCCGGGATGCCATCTCCATCTGTGTCTTTATTTACCAAATCTCTTATTGTTGCATTGCTATAAGTTAGTCCATTTTCTTGTTTACTAGAGCTGAATGGATTTTTAAATACAAATCCTGTTTTTATTAAAAAAAGCACAACAAGAAAAGCCACCGCCAAAACGATTAAAATTATCCTTTTGTGTTTTAACCAAATATCTTTAATTATGAGTTAATTATACTCTGTAGTGAAATTTTTTACAAATAAAAAACGTATTAAAATTACGAAAGGCCGGTCGTCGTCCCATAGGGAGCAATCGCCGGCCTTTTTTTCTGATATGCACGCTTGATTCGTGATGGTGTGGTAGGAGTGCGTGCGGAACCCCGACCGTGTCAGTGTCACTTGACACCGAAAAGGAAACCCATTGCGCCGCTCTTGGTGCTCACGACGTACTCGCCCGCTGGAAGCGGAGAGGCCGGAGTGAACCGAAGCGAGTTGCCCTGCTTGGCGAACTTCAAACTGAGGGTCTCAATCTGCGCCTGGTTGCCCCCCGCAAATCCCGTCAGTTTTACCACGACAACCTTCCGGGTCCCACTTTTCTCATCGATCTGCAACCTGTCGATGTTTACGAGTTGAGCTGGGTCGGCGTTGACCTCAAGACGGACGACGAATACCGCGGCGTCGCTGGCAATCTGCACGGGGGATGATTTCCCTTCGAACACATAGATCGTTGAGCCGCCGGCGAAACCCAGGACTTTGACCTTGTTAGAAACTTTTGGTTTTTGGCTTTCTAAAGCCACCAGCTTGCCGTCAGCGAGCAAGAAGGGCTGACCTGGCCACTCCGGTTCGGGCACCACTTGAGTTTGGGCGTTGGCAAACATCACCAAACCCATAAGAATTGCGAGCGCGAACACAAACATTTTCATGGTACAAATTTCCTTTCGCGTGTATTATACACCACAACTACCCTATTTGTCAAGCTTATTATTAAGAATGATCCCTGTCCAATCTGTCAGTGATAAATCCTCTGCCCTTTTGTTCCCCAACTCTATCAGGGATGTCTTTTGACAAGGAAGAGTGTTTTTTAAATTACTTGAGAGTTTTTTTCTTTTATGAGCGAAACCGGCTTTTACTACTTCCCAAAATCTTTCTTCGTTTATTTTATTTTCCTTGAAAATTTTACGAGAAATATTTTTAATAGAAATTATTGCCGAATCCACTTTTGGCACTGGTGAAAAATATCGCGCTGGCACCTTCATTACAATTTTCGGTTCACCGTATGCTTTGACGGAAATTGAGAGAATGCTTTCTTTTACCCTGAGCGGAGTCGAAGGGTTGCTTCCTCTTCCGGTTATTCTCTTTGCGACTTCGTGCTGAACCATCAGTACCATACTTTCGGGCTGATTTTTTTCTGTCAAAAATTTTTTCAAAATTGCGCCGGTGATGTTGTAGGGAATATTCGCAATAATTTTGAAACCAAACAATTTTGAAGTTTTTCTCAGGTCCTCGGTTCTCCGGGTCCCTATCCCGGCCAGACCATTCAAAAAACTTAAAATTGTTTGATTTAGATCAAATTTTAAAATATCATCATTTATTAAAATTAATTTTCCTTGCCCACCCGTAGCTTTATGCGAAGGAGGGTTTTCCATAATTTCTTTTTCAAATTTAATTTTTAAAAATTCAAAAAGCTCGCGGTCTTTTTCTACGGCTATCACGAGTCCGGCGCATTCTAGTATTTTTTCTGTGAGCACGCCTTTACCCGGGCCGATTTCTAAAATTATATCGTCCGGTTTTATTTCCCCCGCTTCAATGATTTTTCTCAGAGCTATCTCCGACTTCAAAAAATTTTGCCCTAAAGATTTTTTAGCTTTATGTATCATAGGTAAATTGTTTTTAATAAATTTTTTTCTCCCTCTTTTTCTAATAAATCTCCCGGAATGTCCCCGATAAATTCTGACGGCGCGTTTATATTACGTGCCCCGAAAATAGTGCGGAAATTCGCAAATGATAAAAATAATTTCTCCTTGGCGCGAGTGAGCGCCACATAAAAAAGCCGGCGCTCTTCCTCGCTATCTTCAGTTGCACTTTCGTTTTGTCTTTGGTGTGGCCCGCCTCGACTCGCATCATCTCGTCGACGCGAGGCGGGGAAAAGTCCATCTTCCAAACCTGTGATAAAAACATACTTAAACTCAAGTCCCTTTGAGGCGTGCACAGTCATTAATTTAACAGAATTTATTTCTTTTTTTGATTTAGCGAAATCATGCCGCGCACCGTCCGTTGAAGCGTGGCCTTTTCCTTCATTAATCATCAAACTATCCTGATCTGACGCCAACGAAGCATCCTCTAAAAGCTTTTCTACACCAGCACCATTTTCCAAATTATCATACTTGAGCGCGAGCGTTGCCAGCTCCTTTATGTTTTCCAATCTTTCCATATCTTCTTCTGTCCCGCCGGAAAGTTCATTTTCAATTCCGGATTTTTTGACCACAAATTTTATTACTTCGCTTGTTTTCGAATTTTTTATTTTTTCTCTTATTTCTTCCAATGTTTTATAGAAATTATCAACTTTTATTTTCACTTTTATCGGCAGAGTTTCTTTTACTTTGGCAAAAATTTTCGCCAAAGTAACTTTCCCGATGCCTCTCGCCGGGAAATTAATTATTCTTTTTATGTCGGACAAGCTGTCTGGATTTAAAGCCGCGCGGAGATAGGCCAAAGTGTCTTTTATCTCCTTTCTTTCAAAAAATTTAACGCCTAAAACTTGGTATGGAATATTGTATCGGAGCATTGCTTCTTCCAGCGCGCGAGATTGGAAATTCGCGCGGTAAAGAATGGCAATTTCAGACAGGGAAGTGGATTTGCTTTCGCGGGGTGTCTCGCAGGCTGACGAGCCGAGAGGCAGCGCTGTGCCAGCAGGCACAGACAGCGACCTCGCAAAAGCAGAATCCACTTCCCTGTTGCTGGGGACAGAGCCACTAATTCTTTTATTCAGGTCCTCGGTTCTCTGGGTCCCTTTCCCAGCCAGACCATTCATAAAAGTATTAGTGGCTCTGTCCAAGATTTCCAAAACTTTTGTCGCGACAAAATCCGCTTCGTCGTTTTCGTCCAGTGCTTCATATAATCCGATTTTTTTACCTATTTCATTTTTGGTAAATAAATTTTTATCCGGCCGGTATTTATTTTTTTTAATTATTTCGTTGGCCGCCTCCAGAATATTTTTTGTGGACCGGTAATTTTGTTCCAATAGAATTATTTTTGCGTTGGGATAATCTTTTTCAAAGCTTAGAATATTTTTTAAATTTGCTCCGCGCCAGGAATAAATATTCTGGTCCGCGTCTCCGACGACGCAGATATTCTGATTGTTTTCAGAAAGCAATTTAGACATCAAATATTGCACTTCATTTGTATCCTGATACTCATCAATGTGAATATATTCCCATTTTTCTTGGTAAATTTTCCTAATTTCCTCGTTCTCTTTTAGCAGTTTTGTCGCCTTTAAAAGCAAGTCGTCAAAGTCCAAGCTATTCTCCTTTTCTTTTTTCCCCTCATAAATTTTCCAAACATTCGCCACTAATTCTTGAAAAGAATTTTTTATTTTTTCCCGATACTTTCCCAAGGTTGTAAAATTTCCTTTTTCTATGCTTATTATTGCCCTTATTTTGCCGGGAGAATATTGTTTCGGGTCATGCCCCAATTCTTTGATAGTTTCTTTTATAAGCGTTTTAGAGTCGTCTTCGTCCAGAATCGTAAAATATCTAGTCAGTCCCAATAATCTGGCATTTTCTTTTATTA
>JBBUIX010000042.1:0-9289 GCA_038055115.1 Patescibacteria group bacterium | reverse complement strand
CACCTACTGGGTTATAAATTCTTTTTCACCCATATATTTGTGCAGAACTTCCGGAATTTTTATCGAGCCGTCCGCTTGCTGATAGTTTTCAACTATTGCCACTAAAATCCTAGGTGTTGCTACTGCAGTAGAATTTAAAGAATGAGCAAAACGCAATTTGCCTTCTGTGTCTTTATAGCGAATACCAAAACGTCTTGTTTGAAAATCATGATAATAAGAAGCGCTCGAAAGCTCGCGATATTGATTTTGTGATGGAATCCAAGCTTCAGTATCATAACTTTTTACATGAGCAGCTTTTAAATCTCCGGTGCAGATTTCTAAACGGCGGTAAGGAATACCGAGTGATTCAAGAAATTCTTCATAGTTTCTATTTATTTCTTCGTGGAATTTAACTGATTCCTCATGACTTGCTTCGCAGAGTATAAGTTGTTCCAGTTTAAAAAATTCCTGCACTCGTATAATTCCCTTTACATCTTTTCCGTGTGCGCCGGCCTCTCTTCTAAAACACGGAGAAAAAGCCAAATAGCGCTTTGGCAATTCTTCTCTTGGAATAATTTCATTACTATGATATCCCATCATTGGTACTTCAGCGGTACCAGCTAAATAATCTCCATCTTGAGTTTGATAAATATCTTCTGCTCCTCCTGGTAAATGTCCCGTACCAAATAAGTTTTGTTTATGTACAATCGATGGAGCAATAAAAGTTTTAAAGTTTTTCTTGCCAAAAAACTCACGAGCATAATTCCAAATTGCCCAAGAAAGTTCTGCACCATCATTTTGCAAAAAATATCCTCGGAAACCATGAACCTTTACTCCCCTTTCAAAATCAACCATATTTAACTTTAACATCAACTCCACATGATCCTTGGGTATAAAATCGAACTTAGATTTTTCTCCCCATGTAAGCACTTCTTTATTGTCTTCTTCTCCTTTTCCTTCCGGCACAGACATATCCGGCACATTCGGTACTTGCAGCATTACTTTTTGCCATTCTTCAATTGTCGTTTTTAATTTTTCTTCTTTGTTTTTGATTTCTTCCTTAACGGAACGCATTTCTTCAATCAGTTGAATTTTAAGTGCAGGGTCCTGATCTCGGGCTATGTCATTTGAGACTCTATTCACTTCACTGCGAAGTTCTTCCACTTCTTTTAATTTCTTTAAGCGCGCGTCATCAAGCATTATGAGTGTGTTAATATCAATATCTATGCACTTTTTCTTCGCACCCGCCTGCACAATGTCTTTATTTTCGCGAATGAATTTTATATCCAGCATGTTTTATATTATATATGAAAACTGTTATAATTACAAAGTGCAAATAAAAAAATTGCCGAAAGAAAAATTTCCAAAAGCGCTTTTGGAAATTCCTCAACCTCCCCAGAACCTTTGGATAATAGGCGAAATGCCCAAGGAGGGTTTGATATATCTTTGCGTTGTCGGTTCGCGGAAATTCACTTCCTATGGGCGCGAGGCTTGCGAAAAAATAATCGCCGGACTTAAGGGCTACCCTATAGCAATAGTCTCTGGACTTGCCATGGGCATTGATGCTATTGCCCATAAAAAAGCTCTATCTATGGGACTCAAAGTTTTAGTATTTCCTGGATCAGGATTATCAAGAGAAGCAATGTACCCAAAAACAAATATAAGGTTAGTAGAAGAAATTATTGAAGGTGGTGGATGTTTAATCTCGGAATTTGAACCTGATTTTAAAGCGACATTGTGGGGTTTTGCCAGAAGGAATAGATTAATGGCAGGTATTTCAAAGGCAGTACTTATAATAGAAGCGGAAGAAAGATCAGGTACTCTTATTACCGCTCGCCTGGCGACAGAATACAATAGAGATGTATTGGCTATTCCTGGATCAATTTTTTCTCTAAATTCAAAGGGTACGAATAGATTAATCCGCCAAGGAGCAACGCCCATTACCTGCGCAGAAGATGTTTTAGAAGCTTTAGGTTTTGAACTTGAGAAAGATAAGGAAAAACAGGCAAAATTATTTTTTGACTTATCTCCCGAAGAAAAAACGGTTGTTGATTTGCTACGCGAGTCGATTCCTCGAGATGATTTAATTCGCGCGATGGAAATGCCTACCCCGACAGCCAATGCACTTCTTTCGGTAATGGAAATCAAGGGTTTAATTAAAGAAGAAATGGGAGAAATTAAATTAACATAATCCCATTACTGATAGGGTAAATTTGCAAAAGAAAACTGTTTCGTGTAATACTTACCAATTATGAAATTATTAATTGTTGAATCGCCGTCAAAAGCAAAAACAATCGAGAAATATCTGGAAGGCGCTTTTACCGTGCGCGCATCGGTTGGACACATTCGCGATTTGCCAAAATCAAACAAACAAGCCATAGATATCGAAGGAGGTTTCGTGCCGCATTATGAAATTTCAAAAGGCAAAGAAAAAATTGTGCATGAACTTCGGGAGCTGGCGGAAAAAGCGAATGAAATACTTTTAGCGACAGACCCTGATCGTGAAGGAGAAGCTATCGCCTGGCACATAGAGACACTTTTAAATCAAGACAAAAAAGTAGAAGCGCCCATAAAAAGAGTAGCTTTTTATGAAATCACCCAGGAAGCAGTGCTGGAAGCCTTGAAACACCCGCGTCAAATCGACACGGCATTGCGCAAGGCGCAAGAAGCGCGCAGAGTTTTAGACCGATTAGTCGGCTATGATTTATCGGGGCTTATCTGGAAAAAAGTGAGATACGGTCTTTCGGCTGGTCGTGTCCAATCCCCGGCACTTCGCATAATAATGGAACGCGAAAGAGAGATCCGTGCTTTTATTCCTGAAAAATTTTGGAGAATACTGGGATTGTTCGAAACACAAAAAAAAGAAAAAGTTACTTTAGAATGCGAAAAGGAACCGAGAGATGAAAAATTAGTTCAAAAAATATTAGAAATAGGTAAATCTGGAAATTGGATTATAAACGCGATAAAAGAAACAGAACAAAAACGTTCCCCTCGCGCGCCTTTTACCACTTCTACGTTGCAACAAACAGCCAGTTCACGTTTGGGATATTCCCCATCGCGCACAATGCAAATAGCCCAGAAACTTTATGAAGCTGGACACATTACCTATATGCGAACAGACAGCACAAATCTTTCGAATACCGCCCAGAGTCAAATTCTTTCTTTTGTAAAAAAAGAGTACGGAAATAATTATGTTGAAGCTAGAATTTATAAAACTAAATCAAAAAATGCCCAGGAGGCGCATGAAGCTATTCGCCCGACTCATATAGAAAAACTTCACATAAGCAATAATGATCAGGACAAACTCTATCGTCTTATTTGGGAACGCACTGTGTCATCGCAAATGACGAATGCAAAATTGCTCAAAACAAAAATTACAGCAATCATAGAAGGTCATGAAAAAATACCTTCATTCGGAGCTACTGGTTCTCGACTACTTTTTCCTGGATGGCTTGCCGTAGATACTGGGGCGCGCGGCGAAGATGTAGAATTGCCCCTCTGTGTTTTGAGAGAAAAATTAAAACTGCTTAATTTAATTAGCGAGGAAAAATTTACTGAACCACTAGGCCGTTATAGTGAAGCTGGACTTATTAAAGAACTTGAAAGCCGAGGTATCGGACGACCATCCACTTATGCGTCTATTATGAAAACAATTGAAGAACGAGGATATGTAAAAAAAGAAGGAAAAACATTATTCCCTACCGATGTCGGTGAAGTGGTATCCGACTTTTTGGAAAAATATTTCGCTAATTATATTTCCGACACATTTACTGCCGAGATGGAAGACGAATTGGATGAAATATCCAGAGGTGAACGCGAATATGAAAAAACGTTGAAAGATTTTTACCTGCCGTTTTCTAAAGACGTGAAATCAAAAGAGAGATTGGAAAAAGTGACAAATTTAGGTGATGCGCCGGAGAATATAAAATGTCCGAAATGCGGGAGTAAAATGATAATCAAGCTTTCTCGCGGAGGTAAATTTTATTCTTGTTCCAGATATCCGGATTGCGCCGGAGCTTTAATGCTCGATGGCACAGAATTAAAAGGCCCTGAAGAAACCGGCGAGTTGTGTCCGGAATGCGGAGAGAAAAAAGGAAAATCGGGCGGGGGTAAGCTTGTCGTGCGCCAAAGACGAGATGGCACTGGCTCTTTTATCTCTTGTTCACGTTATCCAAAATGCAAATTCATAAAAAAAGATGAAGCGGAAGAAGTAAAAAAAAGAACGGGCGTTATTTGCCCAATTTGTAAAAAGGGAGATATTTCAGAGAGACGCGGAAGATTTGGAATTTTTTATTCCTGTTCAAATTATCCAAATTGTAAATTCGCAATCAAAGCAAAACCGACCGGCAATATCTGCAAGGAATGCGGAAGTTTGATGATGCAAGGCACAAAAACAATACCGGAACGTTGTTCAAATAAATCTTGTCGTATGCATAATCCTCATAAAATACCAAAAATTGAAGCGTGAACTAAAAAAGGTATAATGGTGTTATGGCAAATGTGAAAGAAATAATTGACCTGATTGAAGGTGGTGTAAATAAAAAAGACGAAGAACTTATAAATAAAGCTTATGGGTTTGCTGAAAACGCCCATTTAGGACAGAAAAGGCTCAGCGGTGACCCGTATTTTGTCCATGTTTTTGAAACGGCAAAAATTTTAGCAAAATTTGGAATGGACACACAAACTATCGTTGTCGGATTATTACACGACACGTTAGAGGACACAAAAACAACAGAAGAAGAAATAAAAAAAGAGTTTGGTGATGATATTTTATTTTTAATAAAAGGAGTGACGAAACTAGGAACACTGAAATATCGAGGACATGAAAGACATGTGGAAAGTTTGCGAAAATTTTTTGTCGCTATGGCAAATGATTTACGCGTGGTTATTATAAAATTTGCCGATCGGCTCCACAATTTAAGAACTTTGGAGTTTGTGCCTGAAGAAAAAAGACACAGAATTGCGGTAGAATCAATCGAGGTCTATGCGCCGCTCGCCAACCGTCTCGGAATGGGAAAATTAAAAGGCGACTTGGAAGATGCCGCTTTTCCCTATGCTTATCCCGAGGAATATAAGCAAATAGAAGAAATAATCAAAGAAAGAAAGAAACTATATGAAAAACATCTTACAGAGGTAAGTGAAGAATTAAAAAAGGAATTTAGAAAAAATAAAATAAAATTTGTTGAAATTAATTATAGAATAAAACACAAATACAGCTTATACAAAAAGTTGCTAAAATACGATATGGATATAGAAAAAATTTATGATGTCGTAGCACTGCGGGTTGTTGTCGATACCGTAGAAGAATGTTATAGAGTTTTAGGGTTGGTGCATTCTATTTGGAACCCACTACCGGGCAGAATTAAGGATTATATTGCCTTGCCAAAACCAAACGGTTATCGGTCTATTCATACGACTATTTTCACCGGTTTGGGCGGAGTGGCGGAAATTCAAATAAGAACAAAAGAAATGCACGCCGAAGCCGCCTACGGTGTCGCTGCACATTTCGCATATAAAGAGCAAGATAGTAAAAAAATTAAGAACAATAAAAATAAATTCAAATGGGTTGAAGAGTTAAAAGAATTGAAATATTCGCCGGATGATCCAAAAAAATTTATTGACCATCTTAAAATGGATTTTTTTAATGACCGTATTTTCATTTTTACCCCCAAGGGAGACGTTATAGATCTGCCTGATAATTCAACCCCGCTTGATTTTGCTTATTCTATACATTCTGATATCGGGAATCACACATTTGGAGCTAAAATAAATAATAAAATGCTGCCAATTTTCTCAAAATTAAAAAATGGGGATATCGTAGAAATAATAACCAAAAAGGATTCAAAACCATCCAGTAAATGGTTAGAATATGTAAAAACGACTATTGCCAAAAAACACATAAAATCATATTTGGAAAAAAATAGTCTTCTGTCCAGGCTTAAATCTTTTGGCCAATCCTAAACACTAAAATTAGAAATATTATATAAATCAGTATCGTCTTTCTCTTTTTCTTCTTGATTTCTGTCGTCAATCGGTGTTTCCTCGGAACTATTTCCCTCCTGCGCAGGCAGATTGGTGATATAATTTTCAAGCATTTCGGCCGGTTTTTTTTCAATTTCCGATTTATGGATCAAATCCAAAATTGCCCGCAAGTCTTCTGTGGAAAAAAAATCAATTTTAATTTGTCCGCCCAGTTCTTTCCTGTCTATGTGAACCCGAGTGCCTAATTTTTCCTGAAACTCTTCTTCCAATTCGGTAATTTCCGGGTCGGGCATAAATTCCTTCTTGCGTACGCGATCATAAGCTATTTTCCTCGCCAATCTTTCCGCCTCACGCACAGTAATTTTCTTATATAAGATTTCTTTGAATAAAACCAGCTGTTCTTCCGGATGATCCGCCAGCATTAAAATAGGCCGGGTATGCCCTTCGGTAATTTTTCCTTCAGATAAAGCGTTTAAAATTTCTTCCGGCAAGGTTAAAATGCGCAAAGAATTAGAAACGTATTCCCTGCTTCTGCCCATTTTTTTTGCAATCTCATTATGGGTAAATTTAAATTCATTAACCAGCCGAAAAAAAGCCCGTGCCCGATCAACGGCATTTAAATCTTCGCGCTGTAAATTTTCAATAATTGCAAGCTCCAGTTTCATTATGGCTGTATCTCCGGTGCGAATAATGACCGGCACTTGAGAAACTCCGGCAAGTTTAGCCGCACGAAGCCTGCGCTCTCCGGCAATCAATTCATATTCGGTTACTAATCCTCCGTTTTCTTTTTCCATTTCCATTCGAGAAACTATGAGCGGTTGAAGAACGCCATATTGTTTTATGGAGTCGGCCAAATCTTGCAAGCGCGCTTCGTCAAAATCCCGCCTGGGTTGAAGAGGGTTTGGTTTTATTTTATCGGTGTCAATCCAGAAAATTGAATTGGAATATAAATTGGACATGGATTGATTTTAACACAGAATTTTAGTAAAGTGTAAGTGCCCAGGTGGAAGAAAATCAAACTACTTTGATTTTCTTCCGAGCAAAGCGAGGAGGCCGACACCTGGGCGGCGGTTCTGGCTTTTGCCAGAACGCAAAATATGAAATATATTTTGCGAGACGCCCAGGTGGCGGAATTGGTAGACGCGATAGACTCAAAATCTATTGATGGCAACATCATGAGAGTTCGATTCTCTCCCTGGGCACAGATCCGGTTTTTTATTGGACTTGACTTTTAGACATGAATATGTTATACTTAACGGCGTATAGAATCATGTACCTTGAATTGAGGAAGAGGAAAAATATGAAACAGTTATTCGCAGTGCTGAGTCTTTCGATCTTATTGGCGGCTGCTTCAGTGGCCCAGGAGGTCAACAACAAGAAAGTGGTGGATGGAAAGTTCGTCGCGGTTGCCGGCGCCTTGATAGGCTCCACGATACTGGATGTGGAGGGCACCTTCGCAGTTAAGCGCTCTCTCCAGAGCAACCCTGAGTTTTACTTCCACGAACGGATTCCCTGGATGAGGCCATTTGTCAATTCAGGAAAACCCGCGACGTACGCCGTTCTTAGTTCGATGAACGCAGGAATAATCGCGCTCTCATATAGAATGAAGAAGAGCGCGAATCCGACCATGCGAAGATTGTGGTGGCTGCCCCCCGTGATGATGGCAGCCGGTCACGCTTTCGCCGGCACAGCCAACTTTCGTCTCAGCCGTCTTCGCTAAGAATAGCGCGAGAATCATCGTTTTGTGAGCCCTGAGCAGGAATCTGCGAGGGGCTCATGCTTTTTATACCAGTATTGATTCTAGTAACTTTTTAAAGTAAAATAACTCATGCAGATTAAGTACATTTAACACATTATGAAAAGAGAAGGTTATATAATAGACAATTTTGAAATAGAGGGCGGAAGAAAGCTTCATGGTTCTATTTCCTCCAACACATCCAAGAATGGCTCGGTCGGACTTTTGTGTGCCTCCTTGCTGAATAAAGGCAAAACTATTCTTCATGGCATTTCCCGCATTGAGGAAGTTTATAGAATTATAGAAGTGCTGGAAAGTATCGGAGTAAAAATAAAATGGATTGGAAAACAATCTTTAGAAATTATCCCGCCCAGAAAATTTAAAATAGAAAGTTTAGACAAAGAAGCGGCTATTAAAACCCGGAGTATAATAATGTTTGCCGGTCCATTACTGCATCATCTTAAATCGTTTTCCCTTCCCCATGCGCAAGGTTGCAAATTGGGCAAAAGAACCGTGAGCGCACACATTTATGCCTTGGAAGAAATGGGAGTAAAAATAAAGGTCACAAATCAAAATTATGAATTAAGCCATCAGAAATTAAAACCGGCCGAAATAATAATGTACGAATCGGGCGACACGGCTTGCGAAAATATTTTGGCTGCGGCAGCGCTCATCCCTGGGAAAACCACGATTAAATTTGCCAGCTCAAACTATATGGTGCAGGAAATTTGTTTCTTTTTGGAAAAACTGGGAGTCAAAATCGAAGGCATAGGCACAACCACAATCTCAATTTACGGAATAGAACAAATTAATGAAAATATTGAATATCATAATAGCGAAGACCCAATAGAATCAATGATGTGGATTACGGCAGCGGTAGCAACCAATTCAAAACTTGAAGTAAAAAGATGTCCGATAGAATTTCTGGAACTTGAATTATATAAATTAAAAAAAATGGGGCTCAAATATAAAATTATCAAAAATTACAAATCAAAAAATGAACGCACAAATTTGAGTGATATTTTGATATTGCCTTCAAAATTAAAAGCGCTGGAAGATAAAATGGAGGCTAGGCCTTATCCGGGAATAAATATAGATAATCTTCCCTTCCTTGGACTGATTGCGGCTTGTGCTAAAGGAAAAACCTTGATTCATGACTGGGTATATGAAAACCGAGCCATTTATTTGACAGAATTAAATCGCTTGGGAGGAAATGTGCTTCTAGCTGATCCACACAGGGTTTTTATAGAAGGTCCGACAAAATGGAAATCAGCGGAAGTTGTATGCCCCCCGGCGCTTCGTCCGGCAGTGGTAATAATGCTGGCGATGCTTGGAGCCAAAGGTAAATCAAAACTGTACAATGTGTATATGATAAAACGCGGATACGAAAATATTGTGGAGAGATTTCAAAAATTAGGCGCAAAAATAAAAAACACAGCCAATTAGAATGAAAAAAGTAATTGTAATTCTAGGTCAAACGGCGACCGGCAAAAGTGGTTGGGCGGTAAAAGTTGCTCGCAAAATAAATGGAGAAATTATTTCCGCAGATTCTAGACAAATTTATAAAGGACTTGATATCGGCACCGGGAAAAT
>JBBUIX010000041.1:6436-9385 GCA_038055115.1 Patescibacteria group bacterium | reverse complement strand
CCGACACCACCGTGGCTGACCTGGCGGCCGCCTTTCAGGCGTCGGTGGTGGAGGCTCGGGTCTTGGCTCGGAAGGTTTAGGTACAGGACTTCCAGCTCGTGCTTTTTTAGCCCTAAGTTCTTCCAGTTTTCTTTTTTGCTCCGGTGTCATTTCTTCCATAAAATTTATAAATTATTTAAATGTAGCTTTTAATCCTCCCCTTATAATTTCTATTTTTTCAATTCTTTTACCTGTTTCTTTTTCAATATATTCTTTTAATGTTTCTGAAATTTTTTCAAGATATGGTCTTAAAGCCTTTTCTGCTTCTCTTTTCGCAAGCCATGACGCATCAATATTGTAGCTTTTTAATGAAACAATACCTTCTTTGTTTTCTAGAATTGCTTGTATTTCTATATTAAACCCGGAACTTTTTACTTTTATATTTAAAATTATTTCTTTTCCAACTTCCCTAACATCAATACTTTTAATTTCTGTAATTTTTTTTACAGATTTAAGTAACATCAAAATATTTTCTTTTATAAAATCAGTTGAAAAAGTTTCTGTTTTTGATCGCCTTTCAAGTTCTTCTAATTCTTCCAGCTCTCTCTGATTTTCTTCTGTCCATTCTTCAACTGCTTCTGCATCGGGTACAGGTGACGGAGGTACAGTTTCCGGTGCAGGTTCGAGCTGTGTAGAAGTATTAAATGGTATTGATATTTTATTTCCATTTCCATCAAAACGATATTTTTCTATTAATTTTCCAGTGTTATCATACTCTTCAAAAATTTTACCACCAAAAAGTATATCAGGGGATAATTTACGCCACAATGTTTCATCTCTATTATATTGTTCCTCATCTCCATTGGGGAAAGTAATGCTTGTTATTGTTCCATCATCTCTATAGTATTTTGCAATTCCGTCAGGAAATTTTCTAAATGTTATTTTCCCATCCGGATTATAATGTTCTTCAATTCCATCAGGAGTTGTGTGATATCCTATTTTTTTAACTGGTTCTTGTGAATTTTGCTCAGGTTCTGGCTCAGGTTCTGGCGCTGATGGAGGTTTCTCTAAAAAATCTGGTTTACCAAGTCTTATGTCTATACCCGGAAGTATTGCAGGTTCAGGCGTATCAGATATTGCGGATTCATTGGTTTCCAGTGCAGGTTTTGACTCAGGAGTAAATTTTACCCAGTCTTTATCTGATATTTTTCTAAAAAAAACGAGTCGATCAAATCCAATTTCTTCTGCCAAAATTTTTGCCCATTTAGAAGAAAACATACGTTCATCAGTAGGAATAAATGTTTGTTCTTTTGTTTTTGGATCTTGAAATCCTATCCAACCACCATCAGAAAAGCTTTCAGAAAATTCATACGGACGCTGAGAACTAAGTTCACTTAAAGATCTAGTAATACCAATTACTTGATACCACCTCGCATCAATACCTTTTTTTAACAAAGTTTTTAGTAGTTCTGTGCGATCCAAGTTGCCTTGCTGCCATTTCTTAATTATCTCAAGAGGCTCGGTTGGCCCTGATTCCATTATGGTTGTATCTTCCGGTGGTTTTGATTCTGCCATATTGTATTTATACTATCATAGTTCCCAACTTTTTATACTAATTTTTTATTCAAAAACACTTCAATTATGCATCTCTTCACTTATTTTGTCAACTTTTGATTGGAATAGTTTTCCCCAGTAAGATTGACTTTTGTCACATTTTGGGCTACCCTAAAGGTATACTCAGTAGTAGAGAAATCTTGCTTCTGGGCGTAGTTCTGAAGAGAGGTATGGTGCAAGTTGACCGAATGCCAGAGGCGACAGTAACCATCGTGAGAACCTTTGTTTGCAGTACTTATTGGTCGTCCTGTGATTCTACCCTTATTTGCTTAGTCTTAATTTGGGTTTGAAAAGGAAATCTCGCGACATTTAGTTTGTTTTATAAAACCTAAATTAAAAATTCTAAGATCCTTTTTGGCCTTTTCTCTGTTGTTTGGGACCCTTTTTGTGCCTATGCGAGTAGCTGAAGCATGGTCTTTTCCTTTTGGTGATAAAGCTTATGCAGATATAGAAGCGAACACAAGTACAGCAAAACCTCTTCAGTCTGGTGGTGATAACTTGCAGACCATGGCGCTCCTCCAAGCAAATGTTTCTTATAATGCAACTGACGCAGCTAACGCAAATGCAAATGCAAATGCAAATACAAAGATTGTGGGCAATGCCTTGGTGTCTGCAACCGGACCCATGGGTGTCTCCGATGGAACAGATACAAACGATTCTTCCTCAGAAAATTCAAGCGTTTATGTCGTCAGAAAAGGAGATACTCTCGCAGCGATAGCTAAAATGTTTAACGTTTCCGTAAACACGATTCTCTGGGCGAATGATATGAAAAAAGGAGAAAAGCTCGTTGTGGATGATGTTCTCTTTATTTTACCCATTTCTGGCTTGGAACATACTGTTGCTAAAGGACAGACATTGCAAAGTATTGCCAAACTTTACAAGGTGGACATAAACGATATTGCTTTTTATAACGGCATTGCACAAAATGCCAAGCTCGCGGTGGGTGACAAACTTATGATTCCGGGGGGCGAAATGTTTGACGAAGGGGGTGATAAGCCGGCATCAAATCTTGGATCGGCTGTAGCCAAAGATAAAAATTATTATGACACCCATCCAATAAAAAATCTGGCCGGATATTTTATAAATCCTGTGCCCACCGGACGCAAAACTCAAGGTCTTCATGGCCCGGGAAATCGAGGCATAGACATTGGCGCGCCTAAAGGTACGCCGATTTATGCCTCCGCTTCTGGGACAGTGCTTATAGCCAGAGCGGGCTGGAACGGGGGTTATGGAAATATGGTGATTGTTCAACATCCCAATGGGACAAAAACTCTCTACGCGCATATGTCTAAACTTGGCTCCTACACCGGTGATCAAGTTTCTCAAGGTGAGATTATCGGTTATGTTGGTTCAACG
>JBBUIX010000041.1:0-6426 GCA_038055115.1 Patescibacteria group bacterium | reverse complement strand
TGAAGTTTTCAATGCCAGAAACCCAGGCGCCGATTGGTCTTGGGCGAACTAAAATTCTATTCAAGCAAAACTAGAATAGCCATTGATAAGATTCCCAAAAATACAGTTAAAATTTGGAAAATAGAATATTTTAATTCTTTTGTTTTTTGAAGTTCGGGAATTAAATCGGCCACGGCAATGTAAATAAATCCACCGGCGGCAATTGGTAAAATCCACAAAGAAAAAGTTTTTGCGACACTGCCAAAAATTAGAGCAAGAAAAACTCCAATTATAGCCGTAAGCGCTGAAAAGAAATTTAACCACAAGGCTCTTTTTTTCTCATAACCGGAATGAATAAGCACAGCAAAATCTCCTATTTCTTGCGGAATTTCATGAAAAACCACCGCCAGTGTCGTTGCAATTCCGATTGGAATACTTACCAAAAAACTTCCGCCGATAATTATTCCATCTAAAAAATTATGAAAACCGTCGGTAAAAAGTAACAACTTCCCTACCGGATGTATATCCAGTTCGTTGGTGTCTTCGCCGTGGTGATGCCAATGAAGAAACTTTTCTATGATAAAAAACAAAAGAATACCAATTATAATTAATAAACTTGCTAAAAGAGAATCAGAAGAATTTTTAAAAGCTTCGGGTATTAGATGAATAAATGCATCACCCAAAAGCGCGCCCACGGCTAAACTTATGAATAGACCAATATATTTTTTTATAGTTTCTTCTTTCAGTGAGAGTGAGAAAACTCCGATTAAAGAAACAAGACTGACCATAATAACGCTAACAAATGCATAAATATATATTATAATCATGTGCGGGATGGGGTAATCGAAACCCCGACCTCAGTTTGGAAAACTGACGTTTTACCACTAAACTAATCCCGCAAATCAAAAAACTGTCGGGCCGCTGGGAATTGGCTATTACATAGCCAGGTGCTTTTCTATTTCACTACGTTCAATATAGAAAAGCCTTTCGATATCCCAACGCAAGCAAATAAATTTGCTTGCTTCGTCCCATTCGGGCCGCTGGGAATTGAACCCAGTCTAAATGCTCCCAAAGCACTTGTACTACCGGTATACTACGGCCCGTTTACGCCAAAACTTCGGCGCTTGTCCGCCTATGGAGGAGGCAAGCCCACAACGCTTCAACGTTGATTTAATATATCATGGTTCTATGCTTTTCACCATGACCCTGAGCCTGTCGAATGGGTCACAAAATAATATCACTGACTACTTTTACCTTCGCTTTTTTATTTTTTATATCAAGAAATACGACCAATAAATCCACTTGCCATTCTTTTTCATCCGGTATTTTCTTGGATAAAAGATAGGTTTGAATTGTGCGGGATATTCTTTTCAATTTCCATGGGTGCATATTGTCTTCCGGACGATAATTATCGTTTGTTTCATCCGCCGTCGCTAAAGCTTTGGCGGACAAGCGATTAACGTCACTTAAGGTTTGACACGAAACACTTTTAACTTCAATAAAGTATAATTTATTGGCTTTTTCAGCTATTATATCTATTTCACCCCATTTTTTTGTATAGTTTCGATCCAATATTAAAAAACCATGTTTCACGAGAAACCTTTTTGCTATATTTTCTCCAATTTCTCCTGTTTTTTGTGTCTCTGATGTGAATACTTTAGGCATCCCAGTACTAAAATTTTAAATTATTATTAATAATGGTTATATATTTTACTCAAAAATTTAGTACGGGACAAGTTTTCTATAAGGTTTCACGAATAACATTACAATTTATGTTTCACGTGAAACATATAACTAAATTTTTGTGTCTTTTATAAAAATACCTTTATTTTCTAACATATTTTGGACAAAAATGATCCTAAAAGACAAATATTAATCGTGTCCTTTATGAACATTATTAACATAGTTATCCACATTTTTATTAAAATCCTTGCATAGTAAAGCTTTTAATAAAGGACACCATCTTTGTGCGGCCAGAGAGAATCGAACTCTCGTCTCATCCTTGGCAAGGACGTGTTCTACCACTAAACCATGACCGCGATTTAATTAAAATATAATTTGCAAAGTTCAAGCCACTTCATCATTTTTTTCTTTTTATTATAATATTTTATTCGAACTAATGCAATTATAAAATTAGCTTATAAAATAAGCACTATTTGCCATTTATTTTAAAATAGTATAAAATATATATTATTATTAATAATTTTGCACCCGTAGTGAAATGGATATCACAACAGTCTTCGGAACTGTCGTTGGGGGTTCGAGTCCCTCCGGGTGCACAATAAAATTCAATGGATATGAATATTCTCAAAAATTTAATATCAAAAATTCCTAAAGAAGTTTCACATGTAACAGATACATTGGAAAAATCTGGTTTTGAAGCATACCTAGTAGGCGGATGTGTTCGTGATCTTCTGATGGATAAAGAACCAAAAGATTGGGATGTCGCAACAAATGCTAAACCGGAGCAAATTATTGGTCTTTTTGAAAAAACTGTGTATGAGAATACTTATGGAACAGTCGGTGTTTGCGTGCCCGTCAAAGCTTTAGCAACGGAGGATGTTACATGTGAAACACCAGAATACATGATTATTGAAGTTACGCCCTATAGAATTGAGGCAAAATATAGCGATTTTAGGCATCCAAGCGAGGTTAAATTCAGTAAAAAATTGGAAGACGATCTCAAGAGACGTGATTTTACAGTTAATGCTATAGCCTTTAGACCCGCCGACGCTAAAGCTTTGGCGGGCAGGCATAAAGGACAATCTAAAGGACATCTTGTAGATTTATATGAGGGCATAAAGGACATCAAAAACAAGACACTAAAAGCAGTTGGGAATCCAGATGACCGATTCCAAGAAGATGCGCTTCGAATGTTGCGCGCTGTGCGCTTCGCTTGCCAACTCAATTTTTCTGTGTCGTATGAAACAATGGAAAGTATTTTAAAAAATGCTTCTTTAATAAAAAAAATATCCGAGGAAAGAATTCGCGATGAATTTGTAAAAATAATTATGTCACCGAATCCGGCCAGTGGAATTGTGATGTTGCAAAAATTCAATTTGTTAAAAAACATAATTCCGGAGCTGGAAGAGGGGATAGGCTGCGAACAATTAGGCGAACATATTTATGATGTTTGGAATCATTTGCTTCAGGCCCTTACTCATGCGGCCAACAAAAATTGGCCTTTAGAAATAAGGCTCGCCGCGCTTTTTCACGATATCGGAAAGCCCAGAGCCAGAAGGATAGCTGAAGACTCGGCTAAAAAGAAATACACTTTCTATGGCCACGAAGTTGTCGGGGCGCGAATGGCAAAAAAAATAATGGAAGGATTAAAATTTCCTAAAAAGGAAATTGAATTAGTGGAAAAACTTATCCGCAATCATATGTTTTTTTCCGACACGGAATTAATTACACTTTCAGCCGTGCGAAGAATTATTGCCAAAGTAGGCGTAGAAAATATTTGGCTTCTGATGAATGTTCGTGAGTGCGATAGGGTAGGGATGAAGAAAAAAGAAGCGCCTTACCGCTTGCGAAAATATTTTGCGATGATCGAGGAAGCCTTGCGGGATCCGATTTCTGTCGGCCAGCTTAAAATTGACGGTGAATTTATGATAAAAGAATTAAACATCAAGCCCGGTCCGCGAATGGGATGGATTTTGCACGCCCTGCTAGAAGAAGTTTTGGATGCTCCGGAGAAAAATACGGTAAAACATTTGTCCGAGCTGGCAAAATCTCTCAATATGCTCGGCGATGCGGAGCTTAAAACTCTCGGCGAGCGCGGAAAAGAAAAAAAAGAAGAATTAGAAGAAGAAGAAATCGCCAAACTTCACGAAAAGCACGGAGTTAGGAAATAAATCTTAAAACATACTAAAATAACCTTAAAAATACCGGGAATTTGTATAATTGCTTGATTTTTTAGATATGTTATAATTCCCGGTATGAGAATACATTTACCAAATGGAGCATTCTTGGGGAATATAGATCAATTCATCCAAGATTTTGATTCAACGGAACCAGAAAAATTAACCATAACCGCTGTTGATAAATGGATGTGGGTTCATCCAGTAGTATTGAGCATGATTGCTTCTCTTGCTTTAAAAATAGAAAAGAAAAATATTATTTGTCAGCAAATTACTGCAAAATCAGGACATTATTTGGAAAGGATGGGCCTGTTTAATTTTTTAGGAATTAAATCCGGTATGAATATTGTTGAACACGAATCCTCGGGAAGATTTATACCCCTTACACAAATAAAAAATTCCACAGAGCTAACAAAATTTATTACTGACATGATACCGTTACTTCATTTAATGCCACAGCAGGCTGAACCAATAAGATATATAGTAAGTGAATTAGTGCGTAATGTGTTGGAACATGCTCAAACAAAATACGGAGCAATTATTTGTGCACAATATTTTAAAAAAAGTAACACAATTAGATTTGGTATTTCAGATACAGGGATAGGCATAAAAACAAGTTTGAGGAATTTTTATCCTACGGAAGATGACATTGAGGCTATTAAATTAGCGTTGATGCCCGGTATTACTGGAACAACTTCCAGGGAAGGTGGTACGGAATTAAATGCTGGGGCAGGGTTATTTTTTATAAAATCAATTGCATACGTTAATCACAATTTTTTTATCATATATAGCGGGACTGGTATGTATAAACTTTTTCGCAAACAGAAACAAGAGCAGGAAGGCGATTTTGTTCTTCATGCAAATCCAAAACTAGATAGACATTCCGAGAGAAACAATTTACCACAATGGGATGGAACAGTTATAGGAATAGATATATCACTAGATTCTACAAGCGAGTTCAATAAACTACTTGATCTCATAAGAAATGTTTATTCTAGGGCAATTAGAGAACGAAAAGAACAAAAATACAAGAAACAACCAAAGTTTACATAAATTTATGAAACATATAAAACTATTTAATTTAACAGGATCGTTCGCAGAAAATAAAGACATTGCTCAGACAATTAGAAAGGAACAAATTCTTCCAGCTTTAAATAACGGAGAAAAGGTTATTCTTGATTTTGAAAAAATTGACGCGGCTACTCAGTCTTTTATGCACGCACTAATAAGTGATTTATTCAGAATTTTTGGTGATAGTGTTCTAGATAGAATTGATTTTAAAGATTGCAGTGAAACTGTTCAAAAAATTATTGGGATTGTGGTGGATTATATGCAAGAAAGCTAGATTTCTAATACACTTCCTGCTGATAGCAAGTTTCGCAATAAACTATCTCCGGACGGTCGGGGGAATAGGAGGTTTCAAATTCGTTTGAACATTTTTTTGCGCCGTGAAGGTGATTTTTCAGTTCGCACATGCAAGAGCGGTGCCAGAGCTTGCGGGGATTGCGCTTAGACATTCTTTCTTGGTGTCGACATTCGAAATCTTTGTGCGGGAGGGGAAGATTCATTCTTTTATAAAAATCTAATTCTCCCTGGGTGATGCGGAAATTCTTCTGACAATCCTGGCAGACTAAAACTTCTTGTAAAATATTTTCGGTGACTTCTGCAATAGTTTCTGGCATCCCTTTTTCCTTAATTGTTTCTTTCCCATAGGTACCAGTCGTTTTATCTTGCCAATTAAAGCCTTTTTCCTTGGCTTGTTTTTCAGTCAGTGGATAATATTCTTGCGCTAAAGTTTCATTATAGCCGAAAGGTGAAAGGTTGGGCGGGAAAAAATCTCCATATATTCCATCCTTTTTTAATTGCGCGACAATTTCTTCTTTAATTTTTTGATATTCTTCTTTGGGGTATTCTTTATTTAAAATATAATAATTTTTTTTATTAAGCCCAACGCAACCGAAACAATTTACACAATTGTAACAGCTATCGGAATAATACGTCTCATTACAATACATGACAAAAACTCCAACAATACAATTATTGCCCTGCAGTATTCCCATTATGTTATATAAACGTTCCGGTTTGAAATAAAGATTATTGCAATCTTGGCAGTCTATGGCATCTTCACCGTCAGCAATGTATGATGAATTTTTTGTATTACCCATATCAAATATATTTACACCATCATGGCAATTGTACATATAATCACCCGTGGCGTTGTTGCATTTTGTTGCTACCGCGTATTTTACTAGCGCTTTTGCGCGCAATTCATCATATCTTTTTTTTGCTTTTTCAGTAGATTCATGACTCGCCAGAATTTCCATTTTTTTCTTTTCAAATTCTTCTTTTGTGCACTGAACATTTTCTATACAGTAATTCAAATTACGCCCATTGGTGCAAAATATGCAGTTTTGGCAGTTACGCATATCAAAAGAGAATAATATCTCTATGCAATCTTGCAGTCTTTCAGAAAACAAACATTTAAAACATTTTTTACAATCACTGCATTCATAGCAAAGTTCCGAGTCGTATAAAAAAGTGCAATCAATAGACGTTTTGCAGCGCTGAATGAGTCTGCCATACATAC
>JBBUIX010000040.1:0-7759 GCA_038055115.1 Patescibacteria group bacterium | reverse complement strand
TTATGGTCGGGCATAATGTTGCCTTTGATTTCGGATTTTTAGAATACACTTTCAATAAAATACAAATAGCAAATACCATGCATTATCATAAATTAGATACTATATCTATCGCTTGGGCCAAGCTTCACAATGATAAAGATTTTGAGCATTTTTCTTTGCGTGAAATGTGCCTGCGTTTTGGCGTAAAAAATGAATGTGCCCATACTGCTCTTTCGGATGCGCGCGCGACTTTTGAGCTTTACAAAAAACTGATGTCTGTATAGAACATTCTTGATTTCTATGAATAATTTGAATAAAAAAATTGTATTTGTGGGGCTTTCGGGGGGTGTAGATAGCGCTGTATCTGTGGCTTTGCTTTTAGAACGCGGTTATGAAGTTGTCGGAGTTTTTATAAAGACCTGGCACCCGGATTTTTTAATTTGCAATGAAGAGGAAGAGCGTCACGATGCCATGCGCGTGGCGGCACACCTAGGCATCTCGTTTCTTACTTTTGACTTTAAAGATGTCTATAAAAAAGAAGTTGCGGATTACATGATTCAGGAATACAAAATAGGCAAGACGCCGAATCCGGATGTAATGTGTAATAAAGAAGTAAAATTCGGTGCATTTTTTAAAAAAGCGCTTTCAATGGGAGCCGATTTTGTGGCGACAGGACATTATGCGCAGATTGATGAAGCAGGAATTCCTTTTTTAAACGGTCTGGCTGGGGTTGGGTTGAAATCTGCCCCGAAGACAGATTTCAAAGAGAACCGAGGACCTGAAAAAAAGGAATTCCTGCTGAAGAAAGGATTGGACCCATCAAAAGATCAAAGTTATTTTTTGTGGACACTCCAGCAAAAACAATTAAAGAAAGTTTTGTTTCCAGTTGGAGATTTTAAAAAAAATGAAGTTAGAAAACTTGCCAAAAAATTTAATCTGCCGGTGGCCGAAAAAAAAGACAGTCAAGGCATATGTTTTTTAGGTGCGGTAGATTTAAAAGAATTTCTAAAGCATTATATTAAGGAAAAAAAGGGAAAGGTTTTAAATGAAAAAGGAAAAGAAATTGGATATCACAATGGAACAGTTTTCCATACTTTGGGAGAACGGCATGGTTTTACGATTACCAAAAAAAGTCCGAATGATGGTCCATATTACGTTGTGGGTAAAGATGTAAAAAAAAATATTTTGATAGTTTCGCAAGAGAGAAATTCAAAAGATTTTGGCGTCTTCGCCCTCAGGGGCGGAAAAAAGGGGACCCACGACACTAAAAATATTTTGAATTTCTCTCTAAATATAGAAAATACTAATTGGATTTCCGGAATTCCAAAACCGAATAAAACTTACACAGCTCAAATCCGTTATCATGGTGAATTTTTACCCTGTCAGGTAATTTGTGCAAAGTTAAACTTTGCACAAATAATTTTCAAAAAGCCAATTTTGGTGGCTTCTGGCCAATCTTGTGTTGTCTATGATGGCAATGTTTGCCTTGGTGGAGGGGTAGTTGTAGATGGAGTACCATATATCAATAGTACTCGGACAATAAGCAAGTAGATTTGCTTTTGCTCCTTACTTATTGATACAATTAATCCATGGAACAATTTATAGTGCAAAACAGCGATATTATTTTAAAATTATTTTTGGCGGTTGGTCTTGGATTACTGGTAGGGGCGGAGAGGTTTCTAGTACATAAGGATGCCGGCATGAAAACGCATGCCCTTGTTTCTCTGGGGGCTGCTGTTTTTGTGTTAGTTTCTGAAGAAATGGTGCAAAAATATATAAATCTTCCGGGTCTGAGTCCAACCATGATTCCCGCTCAAATAATTGTTGGTATTGGATTTTTAGGTGCTGGTTCCATAATGCTTTATGGCTCGCGCCTTAGAGGCCTTACCACGGCCGGCGGGCTTTGGGTTACGGCTGGCATAGGTATGGCCGCTGGTTTTGGATTTTATAGTCTAGCCTTAATCGTTACTGTATTAGTTCTTTTAATATTGATTTTAGTTAATATTATTGAAAAACCCATTAGAAGAATTTCCGAAGAAATTGACCAGCCAAAAAATTAGCTAATGAAAATATGCAATCAGATGAAATCAGGTCAAGGTTTCTAAAATTTTTTGAAAATCGAGGACATAAAATAATTCCCTCATCTTCTCTTGTACCGGAAAATGACCCAACAACTCTTTTTACTGGTTCTGGTATGCAACCCATGGTGCCTTATTTGCTTGGACAAAAACATCCCCTCGGAACTCGTATAGCAGATTCTCAAAAATCATTTCGTACTGTTGACATAGATGAAGTGGGCGATAACCGCCATACTACTTTTTTTGAGATGTTGGGCAATTGGTCACTGGGCGATTTTTTTAAAAAAGAACAAATAAGGTGGATGTTTGAATTTTTGATAGATGAAATTGGGATTGATCCAAAGAAACTTTATATCACTGCTTTTATTGGTGATAAAAAAAATAACATTCCGAAAGATGTGAAAGTAGTGGAACTCTGGAAAGAACTTTTCGTAAAAAAAGGAATTATTGCAAAAGATATCGAGATAGGCAGTGAAGAAAATGGATACAAAATGGGCATGCAAGGTTCGCGTATATTTTATTATGATGCAAAGAAAAATTGGTGGAGTCGTGCCGGAGTGCCGGAAAAAATGCCAGCTGGTGAACCAGGAGGACCAGATTCGGAAATGTTTTATGAATTTACAGATGTAAAACATGATAAAAAGTTTGGTGAAAATTGCCACCCCAACTGCGATTGCGGTCGTTTTTTAGAGGTTGGCAATAATGTGTTTATGGAATATAAAAAGGATACTGACGGCACATTTTCAAAACTTCCTCAACATAATGTTGATTTTGGTGGTGGACTTGAGCGTTTGGCAATGGCAACAAATAATTGCCCTGATATTATAGAGATAAATCATAGACCAATTCTTGATTATCTAGAAAAAGTATCTGGAAAAAAATATGGAAAAAACCCAGAAGAAGTAAGAGCTTTTCGTGTAATTGCCGATCACATAAAAGCAGCAGTATTTTTAATAAGTGATGGTATAAATCCTGGAAATACCGATCGAGAATATTTTGTGAGACGACTTATTCGTCGGAGTGTTCGACATGCCAATTCTCTGGGAATAACTAAAAGCATTCTTTCTGAAATTGTAAACCCTATCGCAGAAATGTATAAAAATTCTTACCCGGAAATAATTACAGAAACAGAAACAATTAAAAAAGTAATAAAAGATGAGGAAGAAAAATTTAGAAATACTTTAGAAAATGGTTTAAAAATTATTGAAAAAAAGAAACAAAAATTTAAAAATAATCTTTCTGAATTTAGTTTGTCTGTTGAAGAGTTGTTTGATTTATATTCTACATATGGTTTTCCAATAGAGATGAGTTTAGAAGAATTAGATAAAATTAGATTGAAAAATATTCCACAAGACATAAAAGACTTTTTTATTTTATCTTTTAAAGAAAAATTAAAAAAGCATCAAGAGCTTTCTCGTACCTCCTCCGCTGGAATGTTTAAGGGAGGACTTGGTGGTACAGGAGAAATGGAAACAAAATTGCATACAGCGACGCATTTATTGAACGCCACTCTTCGACAAGTCCTTGGAAATAATGTTATGCAAAAAGGAAGTAATATTACTACCGAACGTTTGCGTTTTGACTTTACTCATCCACAAAAAATGACCGAAGAAGAAAAGAAAAGGGTTGAAGAAATAGTAAACGATAAAATTGCTGAAAAATTACCCGTTAGTTTTATGGAAATACCTAAAGCCGAAGCCGAAAAAATCGCTGTCCATTCATTTAATGAAAAGTATGGTGATATTGTAAAAGTTTATTTTATTGGTAATGAAAAATCCGGATATTTTAGCAGAGAATTCTGTGGCGGTCCGCATGTTTTAAATACCGGAGAACTTGGCAATTTTAAGATTTTAAAAGAAGAAGCGGTAGCGCAAGGAATTAGGCGCATAAAAGCCGTGCTGGTGTAGATGGATTAAGCACTCGGATATCAAGCAAATAAATTTGCTTATGCTCCTCGTTTATTGATACAATCATATTATGGGTATTTTTTCTGGGTCTAAAAAGAAAGGAAAATTGGTGCTAGTTTTTAATATCAGATCTTCCTCGGTAGAAGGAGCGCTTTTTTGGGCGCAAAGCTCCGGAATTCCCAAAATAATTTTTTCTGTTCAAGAACCGGTAATTATTGAAGACAAGATTGGCATTGATCGGCTTCTATTTTTAACAATACAATCATTAGAAATTGTTGTTAAAAAAATTTGTATGGCTGGTCTGGGCGTGCCGGAGCAGATTTTTTGTGTTCTTTCTTCACCTTGGCATGTCTCTCAGACGCGAATCATCAATCTTAAAAAAAATACACCTTTTGTATTTACTGTAAAGCTAGCTGACAGCTTAGTCCAAAAAGAAATAAATCTTTTTAAAGAAGAGCATTTGACAAAATATGCGAATGTTGATAATTCAATTCGTACAATTGAATTAAAAAATATTAAAACGATCTTGAATGGTTATGAAACATCCAAACCATTAAATCAAAAAGCCAAAGAATTAGAAATGGTCATTTTTATTTCCATAAGCGAAGAACGGGTATTAAAAAATATAGAAAAAACGATAGCCAAACATTTTTATCTTAAGCAAATACAATTTTCTTCTTTTGTGATGGCATCTTTTGCCACCGTGCGCGATATGTATACACAACAAGAAAATTTTCTTTTGGTTGATATTGGCGGAGAGGTGACGGATATTTCTATGATAAAAAAAAATGTATTGCGTGATTCAATTTCCTTTCCCTTAGGCCGTAATTTTTTGACGCGCGGAGTTGCTTCCAGTTTAGGTTGCGCTCTTAACGAAGCCAATTCCCTAATTTCTCTTTTTAAAGATGAACATACGGAAAAAACATTAGCTAAAAAACTTGCCCTGATTATAAACCGGCTAAAAGCAGAATGGCTTAGAAAGTTTCAAGAGTCCTTGGCCGATCTTTCCAATGATATTTCTATTCCGGCGACTATTTATATAATTGTAGATAAAGATTTAACAGATTTTTTTTCAGAAACAATCAAGACCGAACAGTTCAACCAATACACTTTAACAGAATCAAAGTTTAAAGTTATTTTTTTAAACACGGAGTTGCTTCACGGTATCACGATATTTGAAGAAAAGGTAATTCGCGAGCCATTTCTTATTATTGATTCTATTTACATTAATCGTTTTTTGATTAAGATATAATTATGTCCAAACATTTACTAGAAGACATGGTGAAGAAAACCAAGCATATTGGCAAAGAAACCAAGACAAAAGAAATGCGAGAAACGGGGGAGATCAAGACGAATTATGCTAAAGGCAGATCCCGATACATGCTTTGGTTTGTAGCATTTGTTTCCGTGGCGTTTTGTCTTTTTGCCCTTTCTTTTTTGTTTTCAAAGGCAGAAGTTAAAATAGATCCAAAAATGAAAGATATAGTTTTAAATGAAAATTTATCTGCCAATAAAGATTCGGATACTAAGGGTTTGTCTTTTGATTTAATGGTCATTTCTGGCGAGGAAAATAAAAATATACAAGCCAATGGGGAAAAAGATGTTTCAGAAAAAGCCACAGGCACCGTTGTGATTTATAATGCTTTTAATTCTTCTTCTCAAGTGCTCAATATAGATACTAGATTGGAAGGTTCCAATGGGAAAATTTACAAAACACAGACCAAAACAATTGTGCCCGGAATGAGTAAAAATGGCACTCCGGGGTCAATTGAGGTAAAAATCTACGGAGCGGAAGCCGGGCAAGAATACAACAGCGTCCCGCTCGATTTTAAAATTTTTGGTTTTAAAGGAACCTCTAAATACTCCAAATTTTACGGAAGATCCAAGGGAGCAATTACCGGCGGATTTATCGGTAAGGCTCCCGCCATTCCCGACGCCGAGAAAACAGCTGCCGCTCTTGATTTGAAAACTGCTCTTCAAACAAACCTCTTTAAAAAAGCGACAGATCAAATTCCAAGCGGATTTATTTTATTTAAGGATGCAATTTTTATCAACACAGATAATTCTAATATCTCATCAACTTACAATAAGGATAATAGTGTGACGCTAGCGCTCAGCGGTACTTTGTACGGTTTTCTCTTTAACGAACAAAAACTGACAAAAAAGATTGCCGAGGATAATATCGAAAAATACGATGGAAGCGATGTTTATGTGCCCAATATCAGAAATTTAATCTTCACGCTCACCAATAAAGATAATGTTTCTTTGGGAGATGTAAAAATTATTAATTTTAATTTATCAGGTACTGATAAAATTGTCTGGAAGACCGATATAAATAAATTTACTACCGATTTATTGGGTAAATCAAAAAATGATTTTAATCAAATACTCTCACAATATCCCAACATTAATTCTGCCACTTTAACACTCAACCCCATCTGGGAAATGTCTATTCCTGACCAAGCCAAAGATGTAAAAGTAATAGTGAATTATCCGAAATAATTTCAATTTTTCCACCCGGCGCGTATTTGACATAATTCCCTAATTTTACTATAGTTGTAATCTATACATGACCGACCTAAAAAAAGAAAAAATATTGATGGCCAGAGGAGTTGTCACTGAAGCTCTGCCCAGTACTTTATTTAGGGTTAAAATAGAAAACAATGGAGGAGACGAGAAAGAAATTCTAGCGTATCTTGGAGGAAAAATGCGGATGCACAGAATTAAAGTTTTAATCGGAGACTCAGTGGAAGTAGTGCTTGATTCTTACGGGGGAAAGGGTAGGATAATTAAAAGGTTGTAATAGGGTTGTTATTTTTTTGATAATGGTGTATTATAGTATTTACAGTTTGTTGGCAGTTTTAAAAAAGTTATAACGTTGAAAAATAAGGGTTTTTTCCTTGTTTTTGTTTTGTTGTCGAGAGAAATATTTTTAAAAGCCTTTATGAAAATAAAATCATCAGTAAAAAAAATTTGCGATAATTGCAAAATGGTCAGGCGAGCCAGACATTTAAGAATAATTTGTTCCAACCCAAAACATAAGCAAAAACAATAATTTATGAGAATTCTTGGAATCACGGTGCCAAATGAAAAAAGACTCGAGTTCAGTTTGACTTGTCTTTTCGGCGTTGGTGTTTCGTCCGCTCGTAAAATTTTAGACCAAGTCGGCATCGATCGCGGGAAAAAGGCTAAGGATTTGACTTTGGATGAAGAAAATAAAATTCGTCTTGTCGTGGAAAAAGTTTTAATTGAAGGAAATTTGAAAAGAGAAATAGCGGCAAATATCAAAAGATTAAAAGATATAAAAAGCTACCGAGGTATTCGTCATATAAAAAGATTACCGGTTCGGGGACAACGTACCAAAACAAATTCCCGAACTATCCGAGGTAATGTACGCAAGACAATGGCGTCAGGTAAGAGGAAGGAAAGTAAAACATAACATAATTTAATTTGAAAATGGGAAAGACAAAAATCACAGCAGAAATAAATAAAGAAGAGACCGGGAAAGATACAAAGATCCACCCGAACGATTCGGTCGGGCAGATAAAAAAAACCCCGTCAAAAACATCGAAAAAGAAAGTGACTTCCGGTGTTTTGCACGTTGAGGCCACCTTTAATAATACGAAGGTGCTTTTGGCGGATAAATTGGGTAATACATTATTCTGGTCAAGTGCTGGAAGTTTGGGTTTTAAGGGAGCGAAAAAGGGAACTCCATTTGCGGCTTCCAAAGTGGGCGATGTAATTGGCAGCAAAGCGGCCGTCCTTGGAGTGAAAGACGCCGATGTGGTTGTTTTA
>JBBUIX010000039.1:0-4603 GCA_038055115.1 Patescibacteria group bacterium | reverse complement strand
AATAATTTTTCAGAATTAATTATTGGTGTAAAGTTGGTTTCAATAGTTCATACTTCAAATTTGGACGGTGTTACCAATCCGGCCAAAGAAATAATAAAAATCGCGCACCAGAATAAGGCCTTAGTTTTATTGGATGCTGCCCAGAGTATTCCTCATAAAAGAATTAATGTTCAAGATTTGGATGTTGATTTCTTGGCATTTTCCGGACACAAAATGCTTGGGCCGACAGGCATAGGAGTTTTTTATGGCCAGTATAAATTGTTAGAAAAATTAGAACCATTTATGGTCGGCGGGGATACAGTATTATCTTCAACTTATGAAAATTATAAATTTTTGCCCGTACCGGAGAAATTTGAAGCCGGCTTGCAAGATTATGCTGGGATTATCGGGCTGGGGGAGGCAGTTAAATACCTGAGTCAATTTGATTTTAATGACATAGCGGAGCATGAACTTAAATTAAACACTTATATAACTGAAGAATTGCAAAAAATTCCGCAGATAAGGATTATTGGTCCGGAAAACGCCCAAAACAGATCTGGAATTATTAACTTTTATATGGATGGGATGGATATGCATAAATTCGCAATTATGCTCGACGAAATGGCGAATATTTCAATACGCTCCGGACAGCATTGTGTGCATTCTTGGTTTGCTAATAAAAAGATTTTCAATTCCGCCCGTGTTTCTTTGTATTTATACAATACGATGGAAGAAGCGGAAGCATTCATTGTAAATTTAAAAAAGATTATAAAAATACTATAAATTTATGCTTTGTATATTAGCTTTAATTATATTTTCAATCTTGGGAATATTCAGCGCCTCCCAAAGAGCCTTGGCCAGAGAGGCCTTGGATTGCGTATTTAGAAGGGTGACTTTCCGTCCATGCAATACCGGTTTTCAGGAAAAAATAAAGGGTAAAATTTTATCAAAATTAATAAACCGCTCTGTTTTTTTGGCACGAATTTTTAATAAACATTATGAAATATTTTCCTGGACACTTTTTATTTTAATGGTCGGCAGCACTATTTGGGTTCTGCGCGGCGGATATAATTTTTATATTTATGGCAGTTGTAATGGCTTAAATGAAAGTGGATTTTGTGCTTTTGATCCAAGCGGAGAAAATAATAAAGTAACAACGATCGGAAATAATTCTGCTTGCGGTATTACGCAAAAATCGGAAAAAAATGTGACACTTAGTAATGTTGATCTTTCCAGTTTCCCGACTCAAAATATCGGGTCAAAGGACACCGTCGTTTTTATCGGCTGTTATGCTTGCGACTATAGCCGGAAAGCGTACCCTGATATCCAAAAATTAATAAAAGAGAAAAAAACAAATTATGTTTTTGCCCACTATCCAGCCAAGGGCGATACCACCTTTTTAGGAGATATAGGATATTGCGTATATAAAGATTATAAGGACAAATATTGGAATTTTAATAATTATTTATTCACGGCGGATAAGGATTTTGTTCTGAATAAAATAAATGCTGACAAAATACTGAGAAGCTTTAATTTTGACGTAAAAAAAGTCAATGAATGTGCCAATAGCGCCGAAACAAAAAATGCCGTGCAAAATCAAGTTACAGAACTTAATAAAACCAATCTTTACGGCACGCCCACTATCTTTATAAATAGTAAGCCGTTCGTAGGACCAAAACCGTACAGAGTTTATAAAAGCACTCTAAATAAATTTATTTTTTTCTAAAATACGGTAAAATTACAAGAGTCGAGTTTAAAAATTAAAATATAAAATTTTATGAAAGGATATAAGGCAAATATTGAAAAAGATAGTTTGGAAAATGAAAACTTCAGAAAGGTTCTCTATACGGCAAAATATAGCCAGCTTGTATTGATGAGTCTTTTGCCCCAAGAAGAAATAGGGTTCGAAATTCATCCTGACCGTGATCAATTTTTCAGATTTGAAAAAGGGATAGGAAAAGTTTTTATTGATGAAAGCGAATATGACGTAAAAGACGGCGATGTGGCAATAGTACCGGCTGGGGCCCGCCATAATGTGGTAAATACTTCCAATACTGAAAAATTGAAATTATACACAATCTATTCCCCGGCTGAGCATCTGGATGGGGTTGTTAGAAAGACAAAACAAATAGCGGAAATGCAGGAAGAACATTTTGACGGAAAAACAACCGAATAAAGAAAAAGACAAAAACACGAAAATAGAGTAAAATATGGGAATGATATTTTCGGTCTTACTAACGATAGTTGGTCTTTCTCTTTTTGAGACCATATCATCCGTTGATAATGCGATAATTAACGCAGAAGTGCTTTCTACGATGGGTCAGCGCGCGAAAAAGTGGTTTCTCACTTGGGGAATGTTAGTGGCTGTTTTTCTGGTTCGGGGACTTCTTCCGTTTTTAATAGTTTGGGGATTTAATCCTTCTTTAACGATTTTACAGATTTTATCAGCGGCCTGGTCGAGCGATCCCTTGGTTCAAGAATCCATTCATCGATCGGCTCCAATTTTACTTGTAGCGGGCGGAGTATTTTTGCTTTTCTTGTTTTTGCACTGGCTTTTTCTTGAAGATAAAAATTTAGGCTTACCAAGGACGGAAAAATTTTTTATGACCCAGGGTGTCTGGTTTTACGCGGTGGTTTCAGTTTTGCTGGCGGTTATTTCATGGTTTGCCTTGCAGCAGGATAATTTAATGGCTTTTGGAGCTGTGGTCGGATCAAGTTTGTTTTTTATTACTCATGGTTTTAAGCAAAATGCGGAAGAACAGGAAAAAAAATTACTTGGAAGTTCTAAATCCGACCTGAGTAAATTATTTTTCCTGGAAATTATCGATACCACATTTTCAATAGATGGAGTGCTCGGCGCTTTTGCCTTTACCCTTTCTGTTCCTTTAATTTTGATTGGAAATGGGCTGGGTGCGCTTTTAGTGCGGCAGCTGACTATCAGCAACATAGAACGGATAAAAAAATATGTTTATTTAAAAAATGGAGCGATGTATTCCATTCTTGTTTTGGGAATAATTATGATATTGCATAGTTTCGGTTTTGATATTCCGGAATATATTTCGCCCGTTTCTACTTTCACTATAATTGGATTTTTCTTTTGGAAATCAAAACTGCATTTTAATAATAAAAACATAATATAAAATGACCTCTAAATTTGAAGGGGAATACAATAATGAATATAAAAAGCTTAATAAAGCTCAAAAAGAGGCAGTGGACACCATCGACGGGCCAGTGATGGTAGTAGCAGGTCCGGGGACGGGCAAAACGCAGATTCTGGCTCTTCGCATAGGTAATATACTTTTAGAAACCGACACCAAAGCCGATGGTGTTTTATGTCTTACTTTTACCAATTCTGCCGTTAAAGCTATGCGCGAGCGATTGCGCAAATATATCGGTCCCGAAGCCTCAAAAGTCAAAGTTTCAACTTTCCATAGTTTTGGAATGGATATGCTGGATAAATATTTTTCTGTATTAGGACTTGATGAAAAACCGAAATTAATGGACGAGAAAGACGCAATCACGCTTTGCGACGAAATCTTGCAAAAAAATGATTGGGAACATATTCGTCCGCGTTCCGATTCTTCCAGATATTTTAAAGATCTTAAAAGCCTGATTTCATTTTTAAAAAGAGAACGCATCCCCCCGATTAATTTTGAGAATGAAATAAAGCAGGGAATCAAAAATATTGAGCAGGATCCATCCAGTATTTCTTCCCGCGGAGAGAATAAGGGCGAGCTAAAAAAAGAAGTGCAAAAAAAGATAGAAGGCCTTTATCGCACATTGGAAGCTGTAAAATTTTACGGCATTTATGAAGCGAAGAAAAAAGAAAAAAATTTATTTGATTACGATGATATTTTAGAGTCGCTTGTTTTTATTGTTGAGGAATCCGTCGAGGCAAAAAATTTTATAAAAGAAAATTTTCTTTATGTTTTGATAGACGAGCATCAGGATTCAAGCGGCATACAGAACGAATTTTTGGAAAAAGTCTGGGGGAATGAGGAGAAGCCGAATATTTTTGTAGTCGGGGACGATCGCCAGCTTATTTATGGTTTTGGCGGAGCGTCTCTCCAATATTTTCAGGACTTTAAAAATACATTTGGAGAAGCGAAATTAATCACCTTAATGGAAAATTACCGTTCCACTCAAAAGATTCTGGATTCCGCCCATAATTTGCTGGAAAGCGTTATTACTAAAGGCAAATTAAAGAGTAATCACAAAGAAAATCATCCACTTCGCTTAGTTGAAGCTTATTATCCAAGAGATGAAATTATTTTTTCGGCTTTAGAAATAAAAGATAGAATGAAAAAAGGTCATAATCCCAACGATATGGCTATTTTGGTTCCAAAAAACCGCCAAGTGCGAAGCACTGTTACAATCCTGAAAGATATGAATGTCCCGGTGGCAGGCGCGGAAACGATGGACTTTTTTGATGTTCCTGAGGCAGTTTCGTTTCTGCAGGTTTTGAAAATTATTGCTAATCCCAACGACGGTGTCGCGTTGGCCGCATCTTTTTTTGATCGATTTTCCGGAATTTCTCCGTTTGAAGCGCATAATTTTTTAAAAAACAATAGCCTGCGCGATTTTTCATTGGTTAATGTTACGGAAGAAAAAAATAATTTATTTA
>JBBUIX010000038.1:0-1318 GCA_038055115.1 Patescibacteria group bacterium | reverse complement strand
GCCGCAATCCCCGCATCGGCCTTTACCGTAGTCAAAAAGGCCAATCTCCAAAATTGCCCCACAATAGGGGCACCTACCTTTGTCCTGGAACATTCCTGTTTCCTTTCATGGGAACTCTATCAACAGGGATACTTTTTGTCAAAATTTTCTTATTTCAATTTAGTCAGCAGGATTCATATCGAATTTTATTGTTTTATCGCTATTCGAACATTACCCCAAGTTTGGAGCATTAATGAATCATTATTCACAATAATTGTTCTACTTATCTTAATAGAAGTTTAAACCTGTGGTAAAATTAGAATATGAAAAAATATTTTAAAATAATAATTAGTTCCATCTTAATAGCGGTTATTGGGATTTTTGTTATAGATTATTTTTCACACCTCTTGTTTTCAAATCCGATGGAAACATTAGGATATTTTTTAGGAAAAACGACTCTTTATTTTATATTTTCAGTTATATTTCTTTCAACTTTCAATTTACAAAAAAATGAATTTAAGAAAGTATTGATTGCCGGAATCATCGTAGCTTCACTTTGGGGAATGTATTATAATATTTTCCCAGCCATATTGGGCTATTATCCTTATGGAATTGCCTTGAATGGATTAACATTTTTAGGAATGGGACTTTTTGGAACCGGACTTGCCTTCGGAATTGTTCACACGATAGCTTTTTTAGGAGGATATTATATAAGTCGTAGTATAATGTCCATATTATAAGTTAAATAATTTAAAATAATTTTTTATGAGAAAAACAATCATAATTATTGTAGTCATACTTGTCGTTGGTTTTGGAATTTTTTATATTGTTTCAAATAATTCTCAAACTTATACCCCTCCAGTATCAAACAATCAACAAACAAATATGAATCCTGTTTCAAACGCTCCGGCGATTTCTTCCCCAAATACTTCCGCAACCCCTGTTCCTTTAAGCGCCACCATTAGTATAAAAAACTTTTCATTCGATCCAACAACTCTAACTATCAAATCTGGCACAAAAGTGACTTGGACTAATGATGACAGCGTGACTCACACCATCACTTCTGATTCTGGCAGTCTTCTTAATTCAGGAACTATTTCCCCCGGTCAATCATTTAGTTTCATCTTTACCAACATCGGCACGGAAAACTACCATTGCAGTATCCATACAACGATGAGGGGAAATATTATTGTTCAATAATACTCATTCGAATATTATTCCATCCCAAGCGTGAAGCAGACAAAAATAAAAAAGTAGTATAATAAAAACGAAATTACGGGTTCTTCGATTTTCTAAATACAACACTTGAGGAGTATCGAAATGACTGAGCGAATCATTA
>JBBUIX010000037.1:0-5712 GCA_038055115.1 Patescibacteria group bacterium | reverse complement strand
AAGGTGCCGGAAATTAGAATTTTGGAAAAAATGGCAGAGCTTGCGCTCCGAGAGCATTATCACAAAATTATTGAGAGTGAAAAGATTGATGCTATTGGCCGGCCGGAAATTTCCATTACCAAGCTGGCTCGCCATAATCCTTTGGGTTTTAAAATCAAAACTGCCGTATTGCCTGAAATTAAACTTCCCGATTATAAAGATGTCGCGAAAAAAATAATTTCAAAAATTACGGATATCGAAAAAAATATTACGGTCTCCGACGAGGATTTAGAAAATACGATAATGGATATCAGAAAATCGCGCGCGCCGAAAGTGCACATGGCAGAACATGAACACAAAGAAGGAGAAGTTCATCCGGAACCGGAACTGCCTGAATTTAATGATGCTTTTGTGCAAGCTCTTGGGCCTTTTAAGGACATTGCGGACTTTAAAATTAAATTAAAAGAAAATATAAAACTGGAAAAAGAAAACCGGCAAAAAGAAAAAACCAGATTGAAAATCATTGAAAAAATAATTGACGATAGCCAGATGGATTTACCGGAGATTTTAGTTGAAGTTGAATTGGATAAAATTTTATATAAAATGGAGTCTGATATTACCCAAATGGGACTGAAGTTTGAGGATTATCTTAAACACCTAAATAAAACGGTAGTAGATTTAAGAAAAGAGTTTAGGAATGATGCCGAAAAAAAGGCCAAGCTCGGCCTCATTTTAAATGAAATTGCCAAAGCGGAGAAAATAACTGCCGACCCTGAACAAGTTGGGAGAGAAGTCGCAGCCATATTGGAACACTACAAAGACGCCGATCCAGAACGCGCCAGAATACACGCAGAAAACGTTCTTACTAACGAAAAAATCTTTCAATTTTTAGAGAGTCAGTAAAAATAACTAGAGCCCCAGAGCATAAAGCAATACTGCCATGCGTGTGTATAGGCCATTTTGGGCTTGGCGGAAATAGGCTGCACGTGGATCCAGGTCAACCTCCAGCTCTATCTCGTTTATTTTTGGGAGCGCGTGCATAATGATGACATCTTTTTTCATCTTTTTTAAGTATTCTTTTTTGAAAATAAACAGATTTTTTACTCTGTCATAATCCGCAACGTTTTCAAATCGTTCTTTTTGCACACGAGTCATATACAGTATATCCAACTCCGGCAATTTTTCTTCCAAACTTTGCAATTCTTCAAAAGTGACACCGTTGTCTTTTAAATCTTTTATAAATTCTCTCGGCAATTTTAATTCTTGAGGAGAAATAAAATAAAACTTATTGTTTTTATAAAGCCGTAAAAATGGCACAAGGGATTTTAATGTTCTAGCATTTAATAAATCTCCTCCAAAACCAATTTTTAAATTATTCAACCGCCCATGCTCTTTTTTAATCGTATATAAGTCTAGCAAGCCTTGCGTCGGGTGCTGATTTGCTCCGTCTCCAGCATTTATTATAGGCTTGGTTGCGACTTTCGCGGCAGCATCCGGAATTCCGGCTTTTGGATGACGGACAACAAAGATGTCAGCATAGGAACAAATTATTTTTGTTGTATCTTCTATTGTTTCTCCTTTGTAAGCGGAAGAATTTTCCATGGCATTTTCCGCAGAAATTACTTTGGCTCCCAGTTTAAGCGCGGCAGTTTCAAAAGACAAACGAGTTCTAGTAGATGGTTCGAAAAAAATACAAGCAATAATTTTATCTTTTAGAATTTGTTTAATATTTCCCTTCTGGCACGCTTTTTCCATGATAACTGCGCGAGACAGTATTTTTTCTATTTCTTTTTTGGTGAATTGACTGGCAGAAATTATATTAGGCATAAATTTTTTAATTATTTAAATATTCCCTATACGATTTAATTTCTAAATTCTCTAAAGGATAACGCGCCAGAGCCTTGATGAAAGCTCGCGCTAGTTGTAAATTTGTAAATAACGGAATTTGGTTGTCCACGGCAGCTCGGCGCACGCGAAAACCGTCAGTAACAATATGCCCTACTCTCCCCTGGCCATTTTCTATCACAGTTTCAGTCTTACTTAAATTTACCACAAAAGACACTTTTTTGCTTTCAATAATATCCAAAGCATTCGGTGATTGTTGATAGGCTTTGCGCACCGTCGTGCATTTTATATTCTGTTTTTTAAAAAATTCGGCCGTGGTATCCGTCGCAAAAATCGTATAACCCAGAGAGAGCAGCGTGTTGGCTGTTTCCAAAAACTTAGCTTTATTAAGCTCTCCTCCTAAAGAAAGCAAAACATTTTTATTTTTAAAATCAAATTTATTGGTGCTTAAAATTGATTTTAAAAGCGCCTCATCATAATCCCGGCCGAAACAAGCCGCTTCTCCGGTTGACGACATCTCCACCCTTAACACCGGGTCGGCGCCGAGCAATCTTGCAAAAGAAAATTGCGGGGATTTTACAACGACGCTTTTTGGATACACAAAATGATGGGGTTTAGCTTTTCCTAAAAAACTATCCACGGCTATCTCCGGAAAATTGGCATCCATCGCTTTGGATAAAAATGGAAAAGTGCGGCTGGCGCGCACATTGACTTCAATCACAAATGGCTGATTGTCTTTTACTAAAAATTGAATATTGAATGGCCCGGTAATAGAAAGTTCCAGCGCAATTTTTTTAGAAATTTCGCGCAACTGAAATTCTGTTGAAGCATAGACTCTCTGCGTCGGATACACAATGGTCGCATCGCCGGAATGCACTCCGGCATTTTCCACATGCTCAGAAATTCCATAAATCATCAGTTCTCCGTTTTGCGCCACCGCGTCAAACTCAAGCTCTTTGGCATTTTCTATATATTTGGAAATAGTGACTGGATGAAGCGGGGAAAGCACTGCCGCTTTATTTATAAAATTAAATAATTGTTCTTTGTTGTAACATACGCGCATCGCTGAACCCGAAAGCACATATGAGGGACGAACTAAAACCGGGAAACCATAACTCTTCGTAAACTTTTTCGCTTCCCTCATAGAAGTAAAACTTTGCCATTGAGGTTGTAAAATATCGAGTTTGTCCAATAATGCTGAAAAGGCATTACGGTCTTCGGCTCGATCAATATTTTTTGCGCTAGTGCCTAAAATATGAAAACCGGAGTCTGAGAGTTTTTTCGCAAGGTTATTCGGCCTTTGTCCGCCGACAGAAATTATCAATCCATCAGCTTTCTCAAACTCAAAAATATCCGCAATCGTTTCAAAAGACAAATTTTCAAAATATAAACGATCGGACATGTCATAATCGGTTGACACGGTTTCCGGATTGCAGTTTATGATAATTGATTGCTTCTTATGCCGCCTCAACGCCAATCCTGCATGAACGCATGACCAATCAAATTCAACAGAGGAACCAATGTGGTATGGACCGCTGCCTAAAACAATAATCGCGTTTTTTCCAAGTTGGGACACGTCATGATGAGCTCCATGATATGTCAGATATAAATAATTGGTCTGCGCCGGCACTTCCCCGGCCAAAGTATCGATAGCAAAAATAAATGGCGTAACTCCCAAACCAATGCGTGATTTACGAATCTCCAATTCCGTTTTCTCGCACAGATTGCCAATTTTTTTATCCGAAAAACCAACCTGTTTCATAGTCAGTAAATTTTTTCTGCTCAAAATTTTATTTTTCAAAAACTTTCTTTCTGTGTTTACAATATTTTGTATTCTATACAAAAACCACAAGTCAATCCCGGTTATTTTATGAATTTTCTCAACACCAACTCCCCTTTTAATACTTTCGGCAACGGCAAATATTCTTCTGGGGGTAGCTATATTTAGAAATTTTCCCAGCTCTTTTTTATTTTTAAAACCATTATCTGTCACGCTTTCAACCAAGCCAGACTGCATGCGCACCGCTTTTTCCAGTGCCTCTTCAAAACTTCGTCCAATCGCCATTACTTCGCCTACTGACTTCATCGCGCTGCCGATGTGCTCCACGGCGCCGACAAATTTCACCAAATCCCACCGTGGCATTTTTACCACCACATAATCAAGCGCCGGCTCAAAGAAACTTTGGGTCACTTTTGTAATCTTATTTTCTATTTGCAGCAAGCTTTTACCCAAGGCAAGTTTGGCTGCCACATAAGCCAGCGGATAGCCAGTAGCTTTGGAAGCGAGCGCGCTTGAACGAGACAAGCGCGCATTGACTTCAATCACAAAATAATCTATCCCCTTACCCTTTCCTCCCCGTTTCTCACTAGGAGAGGGAGATGGATTCAGCGCAAACTGCACATTGCACTCACCGATTATTTTCAAACTTTGGACAATTTTTATGCTCGCCGTTCGCAGTTCATGATATTCTTCATTATTTAATGTCTGGCTGGGCGCAACAACAATAGAATCACCTGTATGAATTCCGAGCGGATCCAAATTTTCCATATTGCACACCGTAACTGTGTTGCCAAATTTGTCGCGCACAACTTCATATTCAATTTCTTTGAAATGATGCAGATATTTTTCAATCAAAACCTGCGGAGATACAGCCAGTGCGCCAACAACAATTTCTTCCAATTCTTTTTCATTATTGGCTACCCCGGATTTTTGTCCGCCTAATGCAAAAGCTGCCCGAATCATTAATGGAAAACCGATTTTTTTAGCAACTATTTTTGCTTCCTTTAAATTAGTCGCGCTGCCGGAAGGCGGAATGGGAATATTTATATTTCTTAAATGTTCGGCAAATTTTTTTCTATCTTCGGTCAGTTCAATAGAAGAAATGGCGCTGCCTAATATTTCTACATTATATTTTTTTAATATGCCTTTTTTCTCCAGCGCCAGCCCGCAGTTGAGCGCCGTTTGCCCTCCGAAGGACAGCATAATTCCGTCGGGCCGCTCTTTGGTAATAACTTTTTCCACAAAATAATCATTAACCGGCAAAAAATATACTTCATCGGCGAGTGTTTTGGAGGTTTGAAATGTGGCAACGTTCGGATTGACTAAAATAACTTTGATTTTTTCCTCTTTCAGTGCCTTGATTGCCTGACTGCCGGAATAATCAAATTCTCCCGCCTCACCGATCTTTAAGGCGCCTGAACCCAGAATTAATATTTTTTTAAATTTATTTTTCATTTTGTAAGTCTCGCCTTTTTAAAAAAATAATCAAAGACCCAATCGGTATCCAGCGGTCCAGGCGAACTCTCGGGGTGAAACTGCACCGACATTATCGGCAGATTTTTATGAATAATGCCTTCATTGGTATTGTCATTGGCATTGTAAAACCATTCTCTGAATCCTTGAGGAATTCTGCCAACCGCAAAACCATGATTTTGGGTTGTTAAATAGCATTTATTTGTACCCGTTTCTACCACCGGCTGATTTTGACTTCGGTGGCCAAACTTTAATTTATAAGTGGTGCCACCTTGGGCAAGCGTTAAAATTTGGTTTCCCAAACAAATACCTAACGTGGGAATTTTCTGAGCAACAATTTTTCTGACATTATTAATTGTAATTTTTGCTTTTTGGGGATCACCCGGACCATTGGAAATTATCACTGCCGAAAATGGAAATTGGAGTTTTGTCACATCAGTATTCCAGGGCACTACAGTGACTTTGAATTTGCGCGCCAGAATGCTCCGAATAATATTTTGTTTTACTCCGCAATCTATAAGTACAACAGTTTTCCTTTTTCCGACGTTTTTGCTTTGCAAAAAGCCAGAATCCCGATTTTTTGGAAAAAATATCGGGATTTTTGTGCTCACTTCCGCGACCAAGTTCCTCAAATT
>JBBUIX010000036.1:0-3298 GCA_038055115.1 Patescibacteria group bacterium | reverse complement strand
CGGGAGCATAAACTGAAACATGAAGGTGTGGACCCGTAGAATATCCCGTGTTGCCACTATAGGCTACTACTTGGCCTCTCGTTACCCTCTCTCCTGTATTCGCTTTTATTAAAGAAAGGTGTCCATAAGCACTGGACAATCCATTATCATATTTAATAAATATAAAACGGCCGAAAGAAGCTCCAGGACATTGTTTGTCGGTATCTCCAGTGCCTGCCACTACCCCTCCAGCCATAGCTTTGACCGGTGTGCCTACTGAAGCTCTGAAATCCACTCCGTTATGAGAACCGGAAATGTATAATTTTTTGGCAGCCACTGTTTTTCCAAAAAGTTGGGTTACAAAAATATAATCGAGCGGCCAAGAAAATACTCCAGCATTAGGTAATTTAGATGGGTCCAAAATATATTTAAGTTGTGATTCATAATCGCGAAGCTCTTTTTCTAATGCGTCTTTTTGAGCCAGTCGATTTTTTAAAATCTTTTGGTAATTTGCTTCATTGTTTTTTGTTTGTACCAAAAGTTTCTTTTTTTCATTTGTGTTTTGCTCAACAATTTTTTTCTGATCAGCTAGTTCAGATTTTAGGTTAAGTAATTCATTTTTTGCGTCTATCGTTTCTTTTCTAGTATCTTCCAATTCTCCTTTTATCTGTTTTAATTCCATTATTTTGTCTCTAATTTTTTCCCGGATAGTTATTGTGTTATCAATATCATTCCAAATTAAAGAAAAATTATTGGAAGAAAGAATGCTCTCCACAATGCTTCCACTTTCAAATTCATTAATTTGTTTCATGCCAAGAGAAATTGACTCAATGTTATTAGAGATAGAATTTTGTTTAGTATTTATATCTCTATTCAAACCTTGTATTTTAAGATTTGTTTTGTCAATTTTATTTTGAGTTACGGCAATATCTGCAATTAATTTTTTCCTAGTTAAGTCAAGTTGTTTCAAAGAACTATTTAGAGAACTTTTTTGCTGCCCTAAATTATCAAGCTGTATTTGATAAGCGGCAATTTCCTGTTCCAGTTTTTTTATATCAGAATCTTTCTCTATTATCTTATTTTTAATATCTAAAGCAGTTTGTTGCGCATAAGAAAAAGCAATGGGAATTATCAGTAAAATTACTAAAATTATTATATTAAACAGCTTTTTGTAATCTAGATAAAGTTTCATTTTTTCCTAAAATTTCAGCTATGATAAAAGGATCCGGAGACTTATCCAATCCAGATAGAGAAAAGCGGATGGGGTGAAGTATCTCTCCCCTGCTGTCTAATTTATCAGCTATGGCCATCAATGCGGTTTTGATATTTTCTTTGCTGAAATTTTCTTCATTTAATCCCTCCAACGCTTTTATTGCTTGATTAAAATTAGCGGATATTTTCTCCGGTGAGGTATTTTTAAACAAAAGTTTTTTCTTAGGAAATTCCGGCCGTCTAAAGAAAAAATCTAACTCCCCTCTTTGCGCCATTTCTTTCACATCTCTCCATTTAGAAATCCTTTCTAAAACTACAGGAATAATTTTAGGGTTTCGCATATTCTCCGGTAGCCATTCCAAAATATTTTTATTTATTTCTTCTTGAGGTAATAATTTTATATGTTCCCTATTAAACCATTCTAATTTTTCTGGATTAAAAATTCCACCGCCTTTTTGTACTTTTAAAATATCGAATTTTTTTATTAATTCAGGTAACGTAAAAACTTCCTGTTCTCCCCCAGGGTTCCATCCATTAAGCGCTATAAAATTCAATAGCGCACTGGGTAAATAACCCATTTTTTTGTATTCAATTGCTGGCGGGACAGACTCATCTCGTTTTGAAAGTTTAGCCCTTTCTTTATTTAAAATAAGAGGTAAATGAGCGTATGTCGGCCTCGGAGCCCCGATAGCTTCCTGAATAAGAATTTGACGCGGTGTATTGGGGGCATGTTCTTGTCCCCTAATTACATGAGTTACTCCCATTTCAAAATCGTCAATTACTGCTGTTAAATGGTAAAGCGGTTCATTTATATCACGAGCTATAATAAAATCTCCCAAATCGGTAGTATCTACCGTTATATCACCTAAAACCAAATCGTTAAATGTAACTTTCTTATTCGGATTTTTAAAACGTATTACTTCATCTCTTTGGCCCTCTTCTGTCGGTATTTCTTTTGATAAAAAAGCAAATCCACCATCCATCATTTTTTGTATATATTTTTGATAAAGTTTCAATCTGTCGGATTGTCTAAAAAACATATCATGCTTCAATCCAAGCCAATCAAAAAGTTCTAGAAATTCATCTTCGTATTCTTTTCTGGATCGTTCCTTATCCGTGTCTTCACTTCGCAAAATATATGTTCCATTGTTTTGCCTGGCAAATAAAAAATTAAATAAGGCAGAACGAATTCCACCAACATGAAAATGCCCTGTCGGACTAGGCGCGAATCTGGTTACGACTTTTTTATCTGGCATATAAACATTTTAACATAAAAATGGTTCTTGGGAAAATTTTTAAGAACCGTTCTTTTTTATTTTTTCTCATGGCTCAAAGCTATATCCACTAATTCGCGGGCAATTTTTTCTGCGGCACCCGATTTACTAAAAGCTTTTGCATTTTGCGCCATTAATTCATATTCGGTTTTATCCCCCATTATTCTTTCAATTTCTGAACTTAAAATATTGGCGGTCATATTTATTTCTTCAACAACGCTGCAAGCCCCAGCTCGTGCATAGCTAAAAGCATTTTTTTTTGAATGATCTGCATTTGAATTGGTAAAAGGAACTAAAATCGATGGCACACCCCAAGACGCTATTTCAAATAAAGTTGATCCGGCGCGGGAAACGATAATAGTCGCTGCTCCGGCAGCCATTTTAATTTGCAAAGGATTTAAAAATGGAATAGGCAGATATTTCAATTTATGTTTATTGCCAGCAAGCACGACTTCGGCCTGTCCAGAAACGATTTTAAAATTTTTTATGCCGGTCTGATGGATAATTTGATAATTTTTGATCAACCTTGGTAATGCATCCAGAATAGTATTATTTACAAGTCCCGCGCCTTGAGAACCTCCTAAAATTAAAATCACCGGTATGCCTGATTCCATTTTAAAATAATCCAATGCTTCTTTGCGCGGTGCCGGATGTTCTATCTCAGTCATTATCGGCTGACCTGTCCAAGCTGTCGTGTTTTTGGGAAAATAATCCGCTGCCTCTATAAAAGATACGGCGACTTTTTTAGCAAAATGTCCAGCCCATTTATTTACTCGCCCCGGAGCGGAATCCGATTCGTGGATTAAAACAGGAATATGTAAAATTCTGGCCGC
>JBBUIX010000035.1:0-14704 GCA_038055115.1 Patescibacteria group bacterium | reverse complement strand
CGAGGTGTCAAAATAAAGTGCTGGTGTTATTCCGCCTCTGGTGAAAAAAACAGGAAAAACTGTAACTGCCACGCTGTAAAAATATGCGGCCAACGTTCCAATAGCAATCAATGTATTCATATCAGCTGTGCGGTATTTTATGAGAAGTTTAAGTCCGCTATAAAACTGTGAGCCAACCCAAAATTGCACCGGTGTTGTTAGTAAAAAAAGAACCCAATTATTATTTAAAATTTTAGGAACAAAAGAAAACCATTCTGGAAAACTGCCTAAAAATATAAAAATGGAAAGGATGCCGCCGATGATGAGTTTGCGCTTTAATATTTTTAATTGTTTTTCTCTTTCAATTTTTTCTTTATCTAAAATATCTTCCGCTTCACCTTCTTCTTTGATTGGTTTATAGCCGGCGTCAATAATAACTTTAAAAATATCCTCTATTTTGGCCAGCTTTGGATTAAAAACCACTTTGGCCCGCTGGTTTGAAAAATCAACATCAATATTTATTATCCCTGATAATTTTTTTATGGCTCCTTCCACAACCATTGCGCAATGAGGAGAGTCCATTCCTAACACTTTCATTGAAACTGTTTCGTTATTTCCATCAATAGCTGTCTCGTTTTTTTTAGAAGAGTCAACTTCAATATTTTTAGAAATAAGATGATATCCCGCTTCGCCTACCGCTTTTGCCAGGCCTGATTCGGAGATAATATTTTCATCAAATTCAATAAGAGCCGATTCTGAAGCATAATTAACCGAAGCCGAATGCACTCCGGCGGTCTTTAAAAGTACGCGCTCAATTGTCATAACGCAACTAGCGCAATGCATTCCTTGAATTTTATATGTTTCTTTTTTCATTTTTTTATCTTACTTTAACTAAAACAATTATATCAGAAATTTTCATTTTCTGCTTTTTATAAATATTTTTTATTAAAATATTTTTTATTCGCGAACTATACTTGAATTGTGCATCCAAACTATATACCAGGCGAAAATCCAGGCAAAAACAAACATATAGACAGCGCCAAGAATGACACTCCCAGTGCTTATCCATGTAAATCCGGGAAATGTCTCAAAGAATGCATGATGCAACTTCGTGGCTTCAACGGAACGTAAAGGCAAGAAACCTCCCAAAAGACAAATAAAGTAGACTATTTCCGAACCTAGAACACATTTCCAACCATATGATTTAAAAGATAATTTTCCCATATTTTTTAATTTAAATTAATTTTTAATTTTTTCGACCTTTTAATTAATGACAACATCCGTGACCAGAATGAGTTTTATCGTCTTTGCTGTTTTTATTCTTATTTTCTTCGTCGGTTATTTCATGTTCTTCATCAGAATGTTTGCGGTGCTTCATCATCATAAATAAATGCATAACAGGACAAGCTATCAGGAGTGCGAAAAGTAAAATTTTCATGATTATTTTCGTTTAAGTTTATAAACTTTTAATATTTCGTCAGTGGCTTTATCAATTTGACCTTTTTTAATTTGATGAACTAAACAAGTGCCTAAATGATTTTCCATAAGAACATCTTCAATATTTGACAAACCCTGCTTCGCAGCCGATGTTTGAGTAATAATATCAATGCAGTAAATATCTTTCTCTATCATATTTTGCAGACCGCGTATTTGACCCTCAATAATTTTGAGACGGCGTATAAGTTTTTGCTTATTTGTATTCATAAGCCCAGCATATACCCACGGGGGGTATATGTCAAGTATTAATAAGGCACCTAAATATATTGGTGCGCCGGGAAGGAATTTCTCCAGAGAATTTTTGTTTTGTGCGCCGGGAAGGATTCGAACCTTCGTAGCCCGAAGGCGACAGATTTACAGTCTGTTGTAATTGACCACTCTACCACCGGCGCATTTATATAAAATAACACAGAAAATATTTCTTTGCATCTTTCTTCACAGCAGTTTCACACTAATAAGTTACGATAAAAACGTCGATATACCTATAAATAGATAGAAGTTGTTTAGTCTCTTTTGAGTCTCCTCAACTATTATCAATGAGAAGCTAGGTATATTTCAGTTTCATGACTAGTATTATATTACATTACATTATTAATCAATATTATTAAATTTAACTTAAAAAATTATGAAAAACAATATTGCAAAAATTGCCTTGATGGCGTTATTGATAGCACCTTTTGGCTTGGCAATGCCCGCCAAGGCAGCTATTGTAGATGTAGGAAACACAGCGATTAGCCGCACTTCGCTTGATGGCTTCTCAAACTTCACCATTGTTGATACAAACAATCCTGTATCGGCAAATGGATCTTTGGATACATTTACCTACTATGCGAAAAATACAAATTCTTTTGAATTTGTATTGGTGGATTCATCCAATGTTGTTAAGTGGATTAGCCCTACAATCACTCCCACACCAGGTGAAGGGGTAAAAACTTGGATCCCAGGAGGAGCCGTATCGGTAACGATGAACTGGAATTTAGGTGTTCACTTTGATTCAACCGGAACAATTCCGTTTGATTCGACAGGCAACCTTGCAACATATACATCTAACGGTAGCGGTATGCCTACAGTAGGAGTCGCTCTTATTCCTGCCGGTACAACTAACAGAACATATTCATTCGGCGCGACTGGAACAGATACGCTTCTCGGCACCTTATCAGCCGAAGACTTTGGAGTTGTAAACTATGACACTGGTCTGGGCATACTCAAGGGATACACTGCCGGATTTGGCCTAACTGATGCAGTATTTACCGACGCTACTTCTGTAGTAGTGAAATTGTATTCAGTTGGAGATGTTTTATTGCAAACTAATACGTTTAATACTGCAAATACTCCCCTGATAACAGGAAATCAAATTTCTTCGCCTTTCGATGTCTCTGGAACATTTAACTATGCGACAGATGGATATTGGACGAATGTGAGAGAACCTCAATATGGTCAAAGTGTTCCGGCTGTGAAAGTGATAGCCACGGTTACTCTAACTAATGGTAAGGTGGTAACAGCAGAAAATACAAACTTGACGGGTGATCCAACAACGATTTACCCAACAAACCCTCCTCCGGGGGTTGTTGGTCCGCCAACAGACAAAGATCAATGCAAGAATGATGGTTGGAAAACGTTCAACAACCCAGCCTTCAACAATCAAGGAGACTGCGTAAGTTTTGTTGTTAGTCACCACCATGATGGCAATGATGACCATCACCAAGAAGACATAAATGAAAACGAAGGTACAGAGAATAATGACAATAATGAAAATGAAGACCATGGAGCCATTAACTCAGAAAACAATGGAAGTCATCATGAAAGCAATCATCAAGGAAACAACAATCATCACCATGAAAGCAATCACTAAAAGGAAATAATCATTAAATGACGGTCGATTTTTATAAATAATTAACAAGAACCACCCCGACTTAGGTCAGGGTGGTTCTTGTTTTATTGATTAATTAACCCAATAAATATGAGATAATTTTAACTTCATGAAGATTTCACTTCAATGGTGGTATTATTTATGGGATATGAAAATATTAGTCGTTGAGGACAATAAAAAGTTAGCGGAAAATTTAAAACAAGGTCTTATGCAGGAAGGCTACGCTGTTGATGTTATTGAGGAAGGACCTGCTGCTGAACGTCGAATTATGATTAATCGTGATGAGTATGATCTTGTTGTTCTTGATAGAATGCTCCCCGGCAAGGATGGAGTATCTGTTTGTACTTTTTGGCGGAACAACGGTATTGTAATTCCTGTGTTAATGTTAACCGCGCTGAACACTACAGATGATAAAGTTGTAGGTCTGGATGCGGGAGCGGATGATTATTTAGCTAAACCATTTGCTTTTAAAGAACTTCTTGCCCGTATTCACGCGCTTTTACGACGTCCAAAACAATCTTTTCCTGATATACTTACTTCTGGTGATATTAGTATAAATACAACAAGTAGAATAGTGACACTTAAAGATAAACCTATCTCTCTTACATTAAAAGAATTTATGGTGCTTGAGTATTTAATCCGTAATCCAAACAAGGTGGTTACAAGAGATGAACTTTACTCTCACGCTTGGGATTTTGCGGACTCATCATTTAGTAATACAGTTGATGTACATATAAAAAACCTAAGAAAAAAAATTCATGATAATGCAAAAATTATACAAACAATTCGTGGGGTGGGTTATAAAATTGAAACTCAACAATAAAATCGATGAATTTTTTGCGGCGCGACTTGGGCTAACTCTTTATTATGTGATTACTGCAATAGTAATTTTGGGCGGTTCTAGTATCATAATATATAATGCTATTCTTTCTAATTTTACTCAATCAATTTTAGAAAAAGGATTTGATCCGTATATTTCTGAAGCAATTATCGCTGACGCTAAAAGCATTCTATTAGATCGTTTTGTGACCATAGATTCTATAATAATATTATCTACCGTTATGGTAGGATTCTGGCTTACCAATAGAACTCTTAAACCGATAAAAATTAATATGGAAAAACAGAAGAGATTTATTGCTGATGCTTCTCATGAACTTCGAACTCCAACAGCCGTAATTATCTCCGGGCTTGAAGTTGCTCTCAGTAATAAAAAATTAGATTTTCCTTTGGCTAAAAAAACACTTGAAAATGCATTAGAGGAAATGAGGGAATTCTCAAAACTTAGCAATACTTTACTGGATATATCAAAATATGATAAATCAATCTGTGTGGAATGTATTCCTATCGACATTAATGGATTAGTAAGGTCCATTATAGAAAAAAGTAAAAGTTTAGCTTTCACTAAAAGGATAAATTTTAAAATAAAAATTATAGATTCACCAATAATTGTAATAAGTAACAATATTGAACTTAGCCGTGTGTTTTATAATATTTTAGACAATGCCATTAAATATACTCCTCCAGGAGGAATAATATTTATTTCGGATAAAATTGTTTTAGGTCAATATGTTATAACTTTTAATGATAGTGGAATAGGTATTCCAAAAAATATTATTCATAGAATTTTTGATCCGTTTTTCCGGGGAGATGCATCACGAAGTACGAATGGGGCAGGACTCGGACTTACTCTGGTAAAAAAAATTATTGAAAATCACAGAGGAACAATTTCTATAAAAAGTGAAGAAAATAAAGGGACTAACGTGATTATTTCCTTGCCAATCGCTTCATAATAAATTCATCTAAAATGAATATCATTAGGTATATGAAATATAAAAAACATATCGCAACCGGTGCATTGGCAATATCGCTATTAGTCGGAGGTTCTTCTGTTTTTGCCACGACACCACAGGATTTAGGTATTAAGAATACACAATCGATTTATCAAAAACAGAATAAAAATTTAAAAATTAAAAATAAAAGAAAAAATAACATAGTTGGAATTATCGCAACAGTAAGTAATGCAGGTTTTACTGTAAATGTAAAAAATCTAAAAACAAAAATAACATCGTCGGTAGATGTCGTGACAAATACATCGACTATATACAAAAAGAATGGGATCAGCGCTACTGCATCTTCCTTGTCTCCGGGCCAAAAAGTAATTATTGTTGGGATTTTTGATAAAACAACAAATATCTTAAATGCCAAAACAGTAAAGATAGCTCATTAAACCGCAGATCGAGGTCGCATATGAATTGGGCTTTTTATCTTCTGTTTTTTAGTTTCAATAAGCAGTTCATTATTTCTGACGGAAACAGAAACAATATCCCCTTTCTTGACTCCATTGGAAATTATATACGAGGCAACGGGATTCAAAATCTTGTTTTGAATCAGGCGATTCAAGGGGCGAGCGCCAAAATGCGGATCATAACCTTCCTTTGCCAAGTATGAGAGCGCTTCGTCGGAAATTTCAAAATTTATTCCTTTGCCTTTCAGGCGATCTGCCACCACCTTGATTCGCAAATTGACTATCTCTTTAAGAGCTTCTTCGGACAAAACATCAAAAACAATAATTTCATCAAGGCGATTCAAAAATTCCGGGCGAAAATTGTCTTTCAGCGCCTCCATGACTTTCTCTTTCATTTGGCCGTAATCCTGTTTCTTGGAATTATTGGAAAATCCGATTGATTCCATTTTTTCCACGAATTGAGAACCAATATTGGAAGTGAGAATGATAATGGCGTTTTTGAAATTGACGACTCTTCCCTTTCCGTCGGTTAATCTGCCTTCGTCAATAACCTGAAGGAGCACATTGAAAACTTCCGGATGGGCTTTTTCAATTTCGTCAAAAAGTATTACCGCATAAGGCCTGTGCCGGACAGCTTCCGTCAACTGGCCCGATTCATCATAGCCGACATATCCCGGCGGAGAGCCAATGAGCTTGGACATTGAATGCCTTTCCATATATTCGGACATATCCACGCGAATAATCGCATTGTCGTCATTAAACATAAATTGCCCCAACGTTTTGGTAAGTTCGGTCTTGCCGACTCCGGTCGGACCCAAAAAGATAAATGAGCCGATCGGGCGATTGGGGTCTCCGATACCGGCGCGAGAACGGCGAATCACATCAGCGACTCGCTTAATCGCCGTATCCTGGCCAACGACTCTTTTTCGTAGCTCCATTTCCATTTTTTCAAGTTTTTCGCGTTCTTCCTCAAGCATCTTGGTGAGCGGAATGCCGGTCCAGCGAGCAACCACCTCGGCGATATCTTCAGCTGTAATTTCTTCTTTCAAAATTCTGCGTGATCTTTGCAATTTCTTCAATCGCGCCAGTTTTGTTTCAAGTTCTTTTCGGAGCACCGGTATTTTTCCATAACGTATTTCGGCCGCCCGAGAAAGATCGGCTTTCATTTCGGCATCCTCAGCTTCCAGGCGAATACTTTCAAGTTCTTTTTTAATTGCGCGAATTTCAACCACGATTGATTTTTCATTCTGCCATTTTAATTCAAGTTCTTTGGTCTTTTCGGACAAGTTGCCTATTTCTTTATCTATTTCCTTAATTCTATTTTTTATTTCTTTCCCCTTTTGTTTATTTTGACTTCTTCCGTCACTCGAAGAATTAATTTCTTTCTTGAGCGCTTCCTTTTCAATTTCCAGACGCATTATTTTCCTGTGCGCATCTTCTAAAACCGGCGGCTTGTTTTCAAGCATTATCTTGAGTGAAGAGGAAGCCTCATCAATCAAATCCACGGCTTTATCCGGTAAAAATCTGTTGGTAATGTAGCGGGAAGAAAGATTAACCGCGGCCACGATGCTATCGTCGGTAATGCGAATACCGTGGAAAAGTTCATATTTTTCTTTGAGTCCGCGAAGTATCGCAATTGCATCTTCCACGCTAGGTTCATCAATATAAACCGGCTGAAAACGACGAGCCAAGGCCGAATCTTTTTCAATGTGTTTTTGATATTCCCGCAGAGTCGTCGCGCCGATAGCTCTAAGTTCGCCACGGGATAATGCCGGTTTTAACATATTAGAAGCATCCATCGTACCTTCAGCTCCTCCCGCGCCGACAATCGTATGGATTTCATCAATAAAAAGAATTATTTTCCCGTCCGAGCGTTCAATTTCTTTCATAATGCCTTTTAATCTCTCTTCAAATTCCCCGCGGTATTTCGTACCGGCCACGAGCAATCCCAAATCAAGCGAAACAAGCTCTTTTTCTTTCAAGGATTCAGGAACATTATTTTTAGCAATCAACTGAGCCAGGCCTTCTACAACAGCGGTCTTGCCGGTCCCAGCTTCGCCTATTAAAATCGGATTATTTTTGGTTCGACGCGAGAGTATCTGCATAATGCGGGTTATCTCATTGTCACGGCCGATAACCGGATCCAGCTTATCTTCTTTGGCCAGCTTGGTTAAATTACGAGTGTATTTTACTAGCAATTTAAATTTCTTTGGTTCGGAAATATCGGTAATATTTTGACTGCGAAGCTCCTCTAAAACTTTCATCACTTGATCTTTGTGAATTCTAAATCGCGCCAAGGTCTCGCGCGCTTCACTCGTAACTTCAAGAATTGCGATAAAAAGATGCTCGGTTGAAACAAAATCGTCCTTCATGTATTCCGCCAATTTAACGGATTGCTCAATAACTTGGGCTAAATCAGGATTGAGATAAATCTGGTAGGATGGCGAAAGGGTGTTGCGTGATTCCGGCAATTCAATCAATTCTAAAACGGAGTCGGTCAGAAGCATTGTATCAATTTCCAACTTATCTAAAATAGAATTTACCATGGATTCTTCGGCCAGCAATAAAGCCGCCAGCAAATGAAGTGAAGAAACGTGGTTCATCCCGCGTTCAATAGCCAGTTCATGGGCTTTTTTAATGGCATCTTTGGCTTTAGTTGTAAATTTGTTTAATGGTGGCATATATTTAATTATACACTAGGTGTCAAGCACAAAAATACATTTTATTCTTTTATTGTACTTTTGGTAAAGTAGTATCTGTTTTGGCGGGCGTCGTGAATGCCGTCAAGGTATCACCAATAGCTTTGATTGAAGCAAAAGACACAGTATCGCCGGAGATTGCTATGCCTAATGCCTCGCCATCCAGATTAAGCACCAGCGCCCCGGTATTTGATTTTGTAACATTAATATAAATGTTTTTATTTCCATCAAAAATAAAAGAAGAAATATTGCCGCCTAAAACTAAAATTTTCTGCCCTATTTTCATCTTATCCAAGTCTCCAAAAGCAGGAACCGTAAAAACAAGTTTATCTGTACCATTTACCGGAATTCCTACTTTAAGAAAAGAAAACCCGGATTTATCTGCTGATATGAAATCTGCTTTAAATTTCCCGCTATCATTTTTGACATAATAAACTCCCTTATCCGGCACGAGCGAAGCATCAACAACAACAATTCCGTCGGTGGAAACCGCAAATCCCCGTCCGGCAGAAACTTCAATAATTCTAAAATCGACATCTTGTGTTTCTTTGGTTATAGAAAATATAGCTGATTTATTTTTAGCGATTGCGTCTACAACCAAATCTTCCTCTTTGACAACCACTGTCTGCACTGTGGTTTTTCCTTCCACTTGTTGGATTTTTTCGATTGTTTGCTGGATAACGCGATTTACCGGAACAGTAAAAGACGTCGGCGCCTGTTGCATTAGAGTTACAGTCGTTATGCCGGTCGCGATAGAAGTGACAAAAGAGAGCAGCACCGCTAACAATATAAGTTGTGGTTTATTTAAATCTTTAATATCCATACTTTAATTATACCACTTTTTTAATTTAGTCAAAATTTCAGATAAAGATTTAATTGTATAGTCAGTATCCGCTTTGGTTGTTTGTCGGCCCAATGAAAAACGCACTCCGCCGATTTCTGGATCCGCGTCGTACAAGGTGGAACCTTGTATTTGGCGAATTGCTTTGATAACATACGAACCTTCGGCTCTGGAACTTTTGCAAGCACTTTTGGCGGAAGCCATTATGCCTTTTGCCGACAACTCAATCACTAAAAGGTCGCTCGGGATTTTCGGAATTGTGATGTTTACATTGTTCGGCAAGCGATTTCTCAAGTCGCCATTAAATTTAATGTCAAAGGACATTTCTGACAATTTTTCAAAAAAATAATCGCGGAGTTTAGTTAAGCGTTTTACTTCTTTTTCCTTGATTTTCTGTGTTAATTTTAACGCTTCAGAAAATTTCAAAATCTCCGGCAAGTTTTCTGTTCCCGGGCGCAATCCCATTTCTTGATCTCCCCCACCGAATATATTAGCGAGCGCAATTGATTTCTTTTTATAAAGAACTCCAATCCTGCCTGCCCCTTCGATTTTTGAACCGGAAAGCGAAAGCAAATCTATTCCCAGTTTTTCTACATTTAAATCTAAATAATTTGCTGCCTGCACAGCATCAATATGAAAAATTGGAAATGAAGAATTTGTGATGGTCTGGCTGATCCCCTTCCTAGGACCTCGCGAATTCTTCATTTTCTTCATTTTTCTGTAATATCTGATTTCTCTCGCAATTTCTCTAATCGGCTGTATTGTGCCAATTTCATTGTTTGCATACATCACTGAAACAAGAACGGTATTGCTTTTGATTTCTTTTTTTATTTTTTTCGGATCTATTATTCCATTAACATCAACCGGCACTATAGAAATTTGCGCGAGTTTTCTTTTTCGGAGCAGTTTGCAGGTCTCAAGCACTGATGGATGTTCTATGTTGGTAGTTATGATATGTGGCAATTCTTTTTTTTGCCAAGCCAAAATTACACCTTGTATCGCAAGATTATTGCTTTCCGTACCGCCACTTGTAAAGATTATTTCTTCCGGCTTGGCATTCAAAACATCGGCAACTTTCTTGCGCGCATTTTGAAGTTTATTTTTTGCTTCTATCCCAAACAGATGTATCGAGCTTGGATTGGCCGAAATGCTAGCGGCATAGTCAAGATATACATTCGCTCTATTTTTTCTTCGGCTATTATTTGATTTGGGCATAAAAATAGTATATATTGAAAATGTATGAATATAAAGCTCGAAATTGCTTTTTTTGTTTTAATCGGAGTCGCCGTTTTAATCGGAGTTATTTGGGCTGTTGTTACCGAGAAACGCCTGAAAAGATTTTTTCTCGGTAAAAAAGCGAAAGACTTGGAAGACAACATCATAATACTGGAGAATGAGATTACCAAATTAAGTAAAGCGAAAGACAATATTGAAAAAGATATCACCGTAATAAATGCGAAACTTAAAAAAAGTATTCGAGGGCTTGAAACGATACGCTTTAATCCGTTTCCCGATCAAGGCAGCAATCAAAGTTTCGCAATCGGGATGCTAAATGAGGAAGGCAATGGTTTGGTAATTTCAAGTTTATATTCTCGCGAGCGAATGAGCGTGTTTGCCAAACCCATAAAAAATGGCAAATCCGAATATGAGCTCTCAGCTGAAGAAAAAGAGGCCTTAGAAAAAGCAAAAGTATAATGGAAAAAAATGATAAAAAATCAAATGTAAGTGTTCGCGCGCCCATCGTAGTGGTTATGGGTCATATTGATCACGGCAAATCAACACTTTTGGATTATATACGAAAAACAAATGTCGTGGATTGCGAAACCGGAGGAATAACTCAATGTATTTCCGCTTATGAGGTTGTGCATAAAAATGAAGAGGGTGTAAATAAAAAAATAATTTTTTTGGACACCCCGGGACACGAAGCTTTTTCAAAAATGCGCGAGCGCGGCGCGGAGATAGCCGATATCGCCATTTTAATCGTCTCCGCTGAAGACGGAGTAAAGCCGCAAACAATCGAGGCTTGGAAAACTATCGTGGAAAATAAAATTCCATGTATTGTAGCTATAAATAAAATAGACAAGCCGGGCGCGAATGTAGAAAAAACAAAAAAGGAATTGGCGGAAAATGAAATTTATTTGGAAAATTATGGGGGTAAAATACCCTATGCGGAGATTTCCGCAAAAGTCGGCACAGGCATAGATAATTTACTATCGCTCATTTTGATTCTGGCCGAAATGGAAAATTTGACCGGCAATAGCGAAGAGGATGCTTCCGGTTTTGTGATTGAAGTAAATTTGGATTCCAGGCGCGGAATATTGGCAACCTTGATTATAAAAAATGGGTCAATTAAAAAAGGAATGACGGTTGTCGTGGAAGAAAGTATGTGTTCCACCCGCATAATTGAAAATTTCTTGGGACAAACAATAGATAAAGCAAGCTTCCCTTCTCCCATACGCATTGTCGGCTTTGACAAGATGCCACGAGTAGGAGCACAATTCAAATCTTTTCAAAAAAAATCGGAGGCTGAAAAATATGTGAAAAATTGGCAAGCAGAAAAAAATCTTAAAAAAACGAAAAACAACAAGGAGGAAAATAAAGAAACTAACAAAAAAATAATACCGATAATATTAAAAGCCGACGTCTCTGGCTCAATGGAGGCCATTGAAAAAGAAATCGCCAAAATACAAAATGAAAATGCCGAATTCAGAATTGTTGGAAAAGGTATCGGGCCCATTTCTGAATCTGATATAAAAGGAGTGGCATCGGGTATTGATGCGCTGGTTATTGGATTTAATGTAAAAGCCGACAAAAGCGCTGTGGAAATCGCGCAAAAAAGAGGCATAACGATTTCCTTTTTTGAAATTATTTATAAAATGACCGAATGGCTGGAAAACCAAATGGAAGAAAAAAGACCGAAAATTGAAACGGTGGAAACAACTGGCCGCGCAAAAATTATCCGAGCTTTCAGCCGTACCAAAGAACGCCAAATAATCGGAGGCAAAGTAATTGAGGGGCAAATTAATTTAAATAGCATAGTTAGAATAATGCGCCGGGAATTTGAAATAGGTCGTGGAAAAATTGTGAATTTAGAAAAAAATAAAACAAAGACAAACGCCGTGGAAGAAGGCGCTGAATTCGGAATGATGATTGAATCAAAAATAGAAATTGTCGCGGGAGATATGATAGAATCGTTTTCCATAACACAAAAATGACAAATAGAAATGAAAAAGTGGCGAATAATATCAAAGAGCTGGCAGCGCAATTTTTGGGACGTGAAAATAATAGGACTTCACTCATTACAGTTATTTCTTGTACTGTCTCCCCCGACCTAAAACGGGCGACCATCTTTATTACTGTCTTTCCGTCTTCCAAAGAAACTAGCGCTCTGGGGTTTGTAAAACGGAAACGTAAAGAACTGCGGGAATTCTTGAAAAAAAATATGCCGATAAAAATAATTCCTTTTCTTGACGTAGCGATAGATCAAGGAGAAAAAAATAGGCAAAAAATTGACGAATTGCTCAGAGAAAAACAATAAATTTGTGCCCGAGGTGGGAATCGAACCCACATCCCTTACAGGACACGATTTTAAGTCGTGCGCGTATACCAGTTCCGCCACTCGGGCATTGGCATTTCTGCCTAGAGGCCTGGGGCGGAATTGAACCGCCGTATATTCCTTTTGCAGAGGAATGCCTTACCACTTGGCTACCAGGCCGATATTTCTATAACTAAACTTTTACTTATTAATTTTAACCCCTACGCAGAGGAATGGCACATTCGCTACACTCACGCCACTTGGCTACCAGGCCGTTTATATAATCTAGCATTTTTAATTAAACTTTCAAAATAAAAATAATTATGATAAATTAAGTATTATCCGCCCATAGCTCAGCTGGTAGAGCAGATCCCTCTTAAGGATAAGGTCGGGGGTTCGATCCCCTCTGGGCGGACACGCGTTTGAGAAATTTCCCCTGCGGGAAATTTCTAGCGTGGACGAGGTGGAGCGATGTTTTGTCAGTAGACGGAACCGCGAGCCAGGGCCGAGAAATTTTCAAACAACGGCGAGAAAATATTCGTGGCGACAAAAGATTTACATTGCCGGGATGGCGGAATTGGTATACGCGCTAGTTTTAGGAACTAGTGGGGCAACCCTTGGGAGTTCGAGTCTCCCTCCCGGCACAGAGAATAAACAAATTTATTTGTTTATGTGGAGACGAGAAAGGCTTTTCAATATTTTGTGAAACAAAATAGAAAAGCACCTGGCTATGTAATAGCCGAGTCTCCCTCCCGGCACCTTTGACAAAATGTTTTTGTTGTGTTATATTCTACTGATAAATAAATTTATATTATATGAATTATACACATAGCTCTAAAAAATCTGTCGTGATCGCAACCATTATAGTAATGTTTTTATTAGGGTATGCGACACCAGTAGTAGCACACAATCCCTATGACACCGATTCTTCTTATCAAACTGGTTCCGCCTATCAAACTGGTCAGGCGGTACAGACTGGTAATACTTACGCCACTGGTTCTGCGTATCAAACCGACCAGACAGTGCAGACCGGTAATCTCTACACTACTGATTCCGCCTATCAAACTGGTCAGACAGTACAAACCGGTAATCCCTATGACACTGGTTCTGCGTACCAAACTGGTCAGGTGATGCAAACTGGTAATCTTTACGCTACCAGTTCTATGTATCAAACTGGCAATCCATACACCACTGGTTCCAGATATCAAACTGGCCAAACAATACAAACTGGTAATCTTTACGCCACTGGTTCTGCGTATCAGGCCGGCCAGGCGGTACGAATTGGCAATACTTACACTACCAGTTCTATCTATCAAACCGGTTACGCGTATCAGACTGGCCAGACAATGCGGACCGGCAATACCTATGCCACTGGCTCTGCGTATCAAGCTGGTTCTATGTATCAAACTGGTAATCCTTATGCCACTGGTTCTGTGTATCAGACTGGTCAAGCAGTACAAACTGGCAATACCTATGTCACTGGCTCTATGTATCAAACTGGCAATACCTACACTACTGATTCCGCCTATCAAACTGGCCAGGTAACACAGACCGGCAGTACTTACGCTACTTATTAGTATTACTCGGCACCCTTGACTTTTATATCTGTAAGTGCTATACTATACCAGTATGAAAAAAATAAACAACAAATCAATAAATTATAGCTTGAAAATATTGACTATTTTAGCCTTTGTCTTAATTTTCGTGCCCTTTAATAAAGCTTCAGCCGCTTATGGCACAAATATTACTTATTGTGGAACGAGTAATTGTGAAAGCTTTCCTAATTATTATAGTAATTATAATAATAATTCATATTACAATGGCATTCCTTATCAGCCACCGATTTATATTGCCCCTCCTTCTATCACGCCAGTAGTTTATTCCAATAGCGTAAATCCTAATGTGGTAAGCTATACAACCGTCCCAAAGAAAAAGACAGTCGCTAAGGCAAAAACTAATAAAGTCACTGTCAGCGATCTTACCGCCAGCGCTATTTATGGGTCAAACAGCTTCCTGCCTTCCGGCCTGATTCAATGGA
>JBBUIX010000034.1:0-7015 GCA_038055115.1 Patescibacteria group bacterium | reverse complement strand
CTAATGTTTCGATTCCTGTTAAGAAATTTGGAAATCACAAAAAAAAAGTGTGCAAAGTCGAACTTTGCACAGTAATCAAGTTTTCAGTGTTGGTGATTTGTCGCAGGGGCCACACCTCTTCCCATTCCGAACAGAGAAGTTAAGCCCTGTTGAGCTGATGATACTCTTCACGGGGAAAGTAAGCAGTCGCCAACACCGAGTACTTGATACTAAAAAACCAGTAATTATTTACTGGTTTTTAGCGTTGCTTGATTTTTATTTTTTACAGTGTAGGATTCTTATATCTAGAGAGAAAGAAGGGCGACAACACCAAGGGATTCGGCTTGAAGTTTAAAGTCGCGAGGCCCAGCAAGTCTAGCCAGATTGGCTTTCCCCTTCTTTCTCTCAGTGTAAAATTGTCCTTTTAGTTTTATCGCTTTTGCGCCCGAGATTGTTTTTACGATCCGGGCTTTTGTGTTTTTATATTATATATGGTAATTTAAAACTGAAAGAGAAGGGAGCACGTTCATGAAAGAAAGTCGCCCATTTTTCTTGGCCAGATGGGTCAGGGAAATTGTCCGGGCACTAAGTGTACTGTTTGGATGGTAGGTCGCTGGGTCTGTAGTTTGTTCGTCGAACTGCCGGCCCAGCTTTAATTTTATTTTAAATTTTCCATTTTAGTGTTATTATATTCTTATGACATGGGCTTTAAAAAGGCAAATTTTTTATGTGGTTGTCCTGATTTCAGTCTTTTTAATATTTGCATTTTTAATAATTTCTCCCAGCTTTAACAAGGTGCCGACCTGTGCGGACAATATCCAAAATGGAAACGAAACGGGCATAGACTGCGGGGGTTCATGCCCTCGGGTGTGCATTCTGCAAGTGGATAAGGTTTCTATTCTCTGGACCCGCGCCTTTGAGGTTATACCCGGGCGCTACAACGCTGTTGCTTATCTCGTAAATCGTAATAAGAATGCCGCGGTCCAAAAAATAAATTACAAATTTCGTTTTGCCGACGCAAATAATGTCTATATCGGCAAGCGCGAGGGTAGCACTTCTATTCCTCCATCCGGCAATTTCGCGGTCTTTGAGCCCGGGATAGATATCGGAAATTCCATTCCTGTTTATGTAACTTTTGAATTCACCGAAACACCTATTTGGTTTCAAGTGCCACAAGATAAAATTAATCAGCTGAAAGTTTTGGTTTCCAATATACGGCTTACCGACGAAGCAATAAGCCCGCGGCTTTCGGCTACCATAAAAAATAATTCACTTTTCACGATTCCAAATGTAAATATAATTGTAATTCTCTACGATGCATCGGGTAACGCCATCTCCACCAGCCGTACTTATTTAAACCAACTCGCACCGCTGGAGACCACCGATGTCAATTTTACTTGGCCGGAGCCATTGCCCGGTGTTGTGATGGCCAAAGAAATAATTCCAATGTATGACATTTTCTCCGTCAAATTGCAGTAGAAAATTATGGCCGAAAAAGCTCTTAAAAGAATAGATTGGCTGCTGGTTGCTTTTGTAATCCCGATAATTTTAGCAGGACTGGTCACCATGAAGTCATTTGCCCCATTGGAAATTGCGGGTGATTTTTTTAGTAAACAAATTATCTGGGTTTTGCTCTCTTTGGCTGTTTTTTTTATTTTTTCTTTTATTGATTTTCGCTTTTTAAAACGTACGGATGTATTGGTATTTTTATTCCTTTTCCTCTCTTTTGTTTTGTTAGTGCTTATTGTTTTTGGGTATATTTCACATGGCCATAAAAGCTGGTTTAATTTTGGCTTTTTTTCTTTTCAGCCGGTTGACATGATGAAATTAGTATTAGTCCTGGTTTTGGCCAAGTATTTTTCTCGCCGTCACGTGGAAATCAGAGACATTAAACATATTTTTATTTCCGGGTTTTATGCCTTGATACCTTTAACCTTGGTTTTGTTTCAACCGGATTTTGGTTCGGCGATGATTATACTTTTTATCTGGCTGGGCATGGTGCTGGTTTCTGGAATTTCCAAACTTCATTTATTTTTGATTATTGCTTCCGGGGCGGTAATTTTTACATCACTTTGGTTTTTTGCCTTCGCGCCGTATCAAAAAGCCCGCATTTACAATTTTATAAATCCACTGGCTGATATTCATAAAACCGGTTACAATGTATTTCAATCAACTATTGCCGTAGGTTCCGGACAATTTACGGGCAAGGGCTTGGGTTTTGGGACACAGTCAAGATTGAAATTTTTACCGGTGCCTCAGTCTGATTTTATTTTCGCCGCTTACGCCGAAGAATGGGGTTTCGTCGGTTCGTTTCTGATTCTTCTGCTCTACGGCCTGGTAATTTGGAGAATTCTTTATTGTGCATCTTTGGGCGCGTCTAATTTTGAAATACTTTTCGGCTTAGGCATTGCTGTTCTTTTTATGAGTCATATTCTCATCAATATTGGTATGAATCTGGGGTTGATGCCGGTGACCGGAATACCTCTGCCTTTTATGAGTTATGGCGGTTCGCATTTATTAACCGAATTTGCCGGATTGGGAATTCTAATGAGTATGCATAAATATAGGAGGTCAGCGCATCGAGACGATATGAAAAATGAATTTTTAGGAATTTAATTGTCCCTACCCCGGGGATAGGGGAATTCCCCTATCCCCGGGGTAGGGAAAGTAGGGGAACAGAAACATAAACTTATGAAAATTATTAATGGAAAAAAATTAAGTGAGCAGGTTTTAATTAAAGTAAAAAATGAAGTGGCTGTTCTTTCTTTCCAGCCGGTTTTTTGCGATGTGTTGGTGGGAAACGATCCCGCGTCTCTCCAATACGTGCAAATGAAAAGAGTCGCGGCCGAAGCCATTAGTATTTCGTTTTATAAAGCAAATTTTCCCGCATCTATAACCACCGATGATTTGATTAAAGAAATAAAAGTCTTGAATAAAATTCCAAATATGTGTGGAATTATTGTTCAGCTTCCATTACCAGAACATATTAATAGGCAAATAGTGCTTGATAGTATTGATTCAAAGTTTGATGTTGACTGCCTCGGAACTACAGCAAGTGACAAATTTTATAGCGGCAAAACTGCTATAGGTTTTCCGACAGCGCTTGCCTGCATGGTACTTCTTGATTCACTTAATTTAGATTTGAAAAACAAAAAAATAGCCGTTTTGGGACAAGGAACGTTGGTTGGTAAACCTGTCACTGCCTTGCTTAAATTTAGAGGATTAAATCCCGAAATAATTACCAGTAAAACTGAAAACAAAGAAGAAATTATAAAACAAGCCGACATTATAATTTCAGGCATAGGGAAGGGGAAATATATCACTGGCAATATGATTAAAAAAGAGGTGGTGCTAATAGATGCCGGAACTTCTGAATCCGAAGGCGGGATTGTCGGCGATATTGATTTGGAATCCGTGAAAGATGTCGCCGGATATGTTTCACCCGTGCCCGGAGGAGTCGGTCCGGTGACGGTCGCGATGCTTCTTAATAATGTATTAACGGTAGCCAAAAATGTTTCCTTATCCCAGGGATAGGGGAATTCCCCTATTCCTGGAGTAGGGACAATGAAAATCAAATGAATAACACAATTTTTTATTTTTTTTATAACTTAGCGCACCAATCGGTTTTTTTTGATAAGCTGATTATTTTTTCGGCTGTTTATTTCCCATATGTAGTAGTTATGTTAGCGGGGCTTTTCTTACTTTTTCATCATGAAATTTTGCGAGCAGAAAATCCCTTTCAGGTTCTCATGGAGAAGAAAAAAGAAATTCTTCTGGTGTTTTTTTCTGGTTTTTTAGCTTATTTTATATCGGTAATATTAAAAATCTTATTACATACCCCGCGGCCATTTTTAGCCTTACCTAATGTTCACGCTCTTTTCACTGAATCCGGTTTTGCTTTTCCGTCCGGCCACGCGGCGTTTTTCTCTGCTCTGGCTTTTTCAATTTTCTTTCTTCATAAAAAAGCCGGCTATTTTTTCATGTTTTTTGCCTTACTAGTCGGCCTGGCGCGTATTATTGCCGGGGTGCATTTCCCAATTGATATTTTAGGCGGTTTTATTCTCGGTGCCGGAGTTGCGTATTTTGTGAAAAATGTGTAGAATGGCTCTATATTTATGTGGAAAAAAATAGTTTTAGCGTTAATAATACTTGTTTTTGGCGCAGGAATAGCCTTTTTCGTTTTTAAGTCCGAGCCTAAACTAAATAAAAATTTTGAGACCCAAAAATCATTTTTCAAGAAATTTCCTTTTCGTCTTGGGCTTGATCTCTCCGGAGGCAGTCATTTAATTTATAAAGCTGACACTTCTTTGGTTCCAGCCGGTCAAGTGGGGGATTCAATGAACTCTCTTCGCGATGTAATTGAGCGACGCATAAATCTTTTCGGGGTTTCTGAACCGGTTGTGCAGGTGCAGCACGGCGGATTGATTTCCGGCGCGGGAGAACAACTGATAGTTGATCTCCCGGGCGTGACTGACGTAAAACAGGCGATAGATATGATTGGGCAGACTCCGCTCCTTGAATTCAAAATTGAAGCGCCCAAAGGCACTCCGCAAACTGCGACCGTAGACAAAAATGGCAAAGTAACCTTGGATGTAAATTCTCAATTTGTTTCTACCGAACTTACCGGCCGATATTTACAGAAAGCGACTTTGGAATTTGATACCAATACGCGCGAACCAAACGTGAGTTTGCAGTTTAACGATATGGGTACGAAACTTTTCGCCCAAATTACCAAAAACAATGTCGGCAAAATAGTAGCGATTTATTTGGATGGCGCTCCTATATCTACCCCGGTTGTTCAGGAAGAGATTCCCAATGGCCAGGCGGTAATTTCCGGGAGCTTTACCCCGACTGAAGCAAAACAACTTGTCGGCCGGCTTAATTCCGGAGCTCTGCCGGTGCCGATAACTCTTCTTTCCACGCAAACTATTGGCGCTATCTTGGGGGATCATGCGGTCAATGCCGGAGTCAAGGCCGCATTTATCGGATTTTTATTAATAGCTCTTTTCCTGATTCTCCTTTATCGTTTGCCGGGGCTAATCGCCACTCTCTCCCTTTGTATTTTTATTTCAATAATACTGGCGCTTTTCAAACTTTTGCCGGTTACGCTGACAGCGGCTGGTATTGCCGGATTTATAATTTCCATCGGCATAGCGGTTGACGCGAATGTGCTTATTTTCGAACGGGTTAAAGAAGAGTTGCGCTCCGGCCGAAATATTACTGACGCAGTTTCTGTCGGTTTTTCTCGGGCCTGGTTTTCTATTCGGGATTCAAATATTTCTAATTTTATCACGGCTGTTATCCTCTTCTGGTTTGGCACATCTTTGATTAAAGGTTTTGCGCTGACGCTTGGGATGGGGGTTATCGTATCAATGTTTAGCGCGATTACAATTACCAGAATTTTTCTTTCAACACTTGGCTTTATCGGGGAAGGAAAAGTTGCCAGATTTTTGTTTTCCAGCGGTCTTAGTAAATAAAAAAATTATGTTTATAATAAAATACAAAAAAATATTCATCGGTATATCAATAGCTTTGGTCGTTCTTTCTTTTCTCTCGTTATTTGTATTCGGGTTGAATATTGGTATTGATTTTAAAGGCGGTGCACTGACCGAAATTATTTACAAAACAGAACGTCCAACCCAGGCCGTCTTGGATAAGTCTCTCACAGCTCTTAATTTCGGTTCCATCCTTCTCCAGCCGACCGGGGAATTGGGTTATATTGTGAAGACTCGCGATTTGAATGATGCTGAACACTCTTTGCTTTTAAAAACACTTTCCCTCGGCCATAGCCCTACGGGCGAGGCACCAGACAGCAAAAATACTCTAACCGAAATGAGTTTTAATTCTATCGGGCCTTCAGTCGGACAGGAGCTTACCAGAAAAGCAATTTTGGCGATTATTTTAATTTCGCTGGCGATTATTTGTTTTATTGCTTTTGCTTTTAGAAAAGTTTCCAAACCGGTTTCATCTTGGAAATATGGCTTCATCGCCATCATTTCGCTTTTGCATGATGTGGCTATTCCGGTCGGATTATTTGTTATGCTTTCTCATTATTACGGGGCGGAACTAGATACTCTTTTCGTGGTGGCTGTGCTTACCATCCTGGGTCTTTCGGTTTCCGATACAATAGTTATTTTTGATAGAATTAGGGAAAATTTAAGAAATCAGGCGGCAACAGCCAAAATGAATTTTAGTGAAATAGTTGGTAAAAGCCTAGAGCAATCATATGTGCGGTCTATCTGCACTTCGCTGACCGTTATTCTCGTACTTCTGGCTTTATTCTTCTTTGGTCCTGTTTCCACAAAGTATTTTGCCCTTATGCTGACTGCCGGAATGTTCTTTGGGACATATTCCTCGATTTTCTTGGCTTCACCGTTATTGGTATTAGTGGAAGAGTGGCAGAAGAAAAAGTAATATCTATTTTCTATTATTGTTGATTTTATTTTTATGCTACAATACAGGCATTATGTACTTATTAATAATTTTAGGGCTCGTTGTTTTGTGGGTAATTTTTATTTATAATGGTTTTGTTTCACTTATCAATCGTGCCAAAGAAGCTTGGGCAGATATTGAAGTGCAATTGAAACGCCGATATGATTTAATTCCAAATTTGGTAAATACTGTAAAGGGTTATGCTACGCACGAGAGTTCAGCTTTTGAAAATGTGACGAAAGCTAGGACTATGGCAATGGGAGCACAAGGTCCTACTGAGGCGCACGCACAAGCTGAAAATATGCTTACCGGCGCGCTGAAATCTGTTTTTGCAATAGCTGAAGCGTATCCGGATCTAAAAGCTAATCAAAATTTCTTAGCGCTTCAACAAGAGCTTTCCGATACGGAAAATAAAATTCAAGCTGCGCGCAGATTCTACAATTCAAATGTTCGCGATTTGAATATAAAAATTGAATCTTTTCCTTCAAATATTCTTGCCAGCATGTTCCACTTCCTGAAAATGGAATTCTTTGATCTTGCCGACAATGACGTTGCGCAAAATCCCGTAGAAGTTAAGTTTTAGTTTTTTATTTTTATGATTACG
>JBBUIX010000033.1:754-10361 GCA_038055115.1 Patescibacteria group bacterium | reverse complement strand
CTCAGTAGGAATCGAACCTACATCGCAAACTCCGCAAGCTCGCATTCTATCCATTAAACTATGAGGGCAAAAAATTCCGAACAACTTCAGATTAGCAGTTTTTGGTTCTGACGTAAAGTAAAAAAATCAGTTAAAACCCGAGGGCTTCCATAATTTTTTCCGAAGGGTGCTCTTTTATTTCTTTTTCTACAACATTTTTTTCCAGCATAATAGAATGGATTTTTTCCGCCATTATTTCTTCTATCGGTATTGAAAGAATCGGCATAAAGGCCCTTTCTGAATTTATAAAAAGTATCGGCTTAACATTTGTTTCAGGAGATACGCCCAATTGAACCCAAAAAGATTTTATATTTTCATATGGATAAAAACGATTTCCGATTTTCAAACCCTGAGCGTTGAGTTCGTAAGCGACTATGTCGGGTTTTTTAACCGCGAAAAATCCGAGCAATAACCCGCTCAAGACAAGCAGTGCCGCAAAAAAATAATTGCCAAAAATAATTGCCGCAATCGAGCTGGTCGCAAAAATAATTCCCAGCGCCCAAAACCAATCCGGGCTGCGCTCTTTTTCTTCGTATTCTGGCGCTGTCCAAGATAATTTTTCTGTTTCTTCCACGTCTTAATTATATCAATAAACGAAGAGCACAAGCAAATTTAGTTGGAATTGAATTAATTAGTGGTTAATTCTTGTTTCCCAGGGTTCTGGATCGCCATTCACTGTTTTGTACTCTTCTTTCGGCGCCAGCCCCTGTTCGATTAGTAATTTTCCAAATTCCTCGCGAATATGCTCTGGATTTTTACTAAATCTAATTTCAATCCCAGCATTTCTCCCGGAATCAACCGAGCAACCCTCAAAATACAAAAAGCGTTCATCAAACTCTCTGCGTTCTTCTCGGGTGCGGTTTATGTAGTTCATAGCTCTGTCCCTTTGCTCGGTATTTGCGAATTCAAAATATAAACGCGCTTTTTTCTCAAACCTTTCACCTAATTCAATTTCAATTTTCCTTTTGAGTTCTTCCTCTGACATTCTGAATTCTTCTTTCGATAGTCCGTATTCACCGTTTGGTTGTGTCTTTTTTTCTAGCATATTATTTTATTATTAACAACTATACACCAATTTTTCTAAAACACAATTTTGGCGGAGGCGGTTTGTTACGCTGTTGGAACCAGTTTGTTGATAAATAAGGCTATTTAGCGATTCTAACACACATTGTAGGTTTATCCCAAATAAAGGGGGTTTTCCACTTGACTTTGATCAAAAAAAGAATATTATCGTATTAATGTGATAATTGGTCGAAATCACAAAATATATGGAAGAACCAAATCTAGAAATTGAGCTATATGTGGACGAAGTCGGGAAATCTGACCTTATGGACAATATGCCAGCTCTTGATCGGTCAAGATTTATAAAAAAGAATGAAGACTTCGAAAAATTCACCCTATTTCAATTTTTGAAGTCAAATCACATAGAATCGGTTAAGGAACACAAAGGATTCTTTGAACTGAAATATCATTTCAGTTCTCCCCCATATAGAGCCGTAGCATTTTTGTGTAGAGGCATATTATTAATTTTATTGGTATTTAAAGGAAGTGGAAGTGATGGAAAATTAAAAAAACACATAGGTCAAGCAATAAATCGTTTAGAAAACTGGAAGTCGAGGAATAAAAATTATTTTTAACTATAACTATGAAATTACAAGAATTAAAACAAAAATTACTAAAAGAAGATCCTGAATTTAGAAAAGAATATCTAAAACAGGACTTGGCTTTTGGTATTAGTAGATTAATCTCAAACATACGAGTTCATGAAGGAATTAGTCAGATTGAACTTGCTAAGCTAATAGATACTACACAATCTGGTATTTCAAGGATTGAGCAAGGAAACCAAATGCCATCTTTGAGCACTCTCAAAAAAGTTGCTGATAGTTTGGAATATAAAATTAAAATGATTTTTCATTCAACAAAAGATGAAACAGTCTTTGATTCAGATGGGAATGTAGATAAACCCATACTTAGTAATTGGTTGGGGCACATAGAACATGCAGGTAATGAAAATTATGATTCGGAGGTAATTTCAACTTCTACAAAGAAATATTTAGCATTTGCTGTATAAAAATTATGAAAAATATAAAAAACATATTCTCAGTGCTCTGTAGATCCTCATCTGTTGATAGAAATACTAACCTTGCATCCATTATTGAGATTCTGGAGGAAATAACTATTAGCTCTGGTTTGAAAACTGAGAACAAGAATCTAGAAAGCGGAAATGTAATAAATCTACCCTTTGAGTTGTTCACTTTATGGGAAAGAAGTAGTGATTTAACTAAAGAGCTAGAGGTAAAAATTAAGGTTACAGTAGTTGATCCCCAAGGAACAGAAAAAGAGAAAATAAATTTTCTACTTAAATTTGAGTCAGGTAAAAAAAGAATGAGGTTAATAATTAAAGTACCAGCTTTTGAGTTTTTTGGTTATGGAACTTATTTTTTCAAAGTTTATCTTGAACAAGATGGTAAATTTATACAAGTACAAGAAACATCCCTTGATGTTAAGGCTGAAATTAAAGTTTAATTCCTTAAATTTATAAAGGTCGACCATTATAAGAAATAATAATTTAAATCCAATGCCTAAAGATAATAAGAAACATAACTGGAATAAAGAGCAACCCCATGATGTTAATACTGGGGAAATAAGAACTGAGGACTATGCTCGAAATCATCCAGATAAAGTAGAGTGGGTAAAAAATAAAAAATAATTTATTAAAAAATGAAATTAAAACTTACAAAAAGAGTATGCTGATTATAGTATACTCTTTTTGTTTATTTGCGGAGGCGGTGAAAACGCGATTACGCTTTTCTCCCTCGACTAAATTTTTTGCCGTCGCAAAAAATTTGTCTGGGCACCGACTCGCAAAATTTTCTACTAAAAATTTTAAGCTTCATCGTTCGAATCTCACATGGAAGCAAACTGCTTTGCTTCCTCGCCTCCCTATTCACAAAAAGAGTATAACATAAATGCATACTCTTTTTGTTCAAGCGGAGGCGGTGAGATTCGAACTCACGAGGAGGTTGCCCCCCTAATAGTTTTCAAGACTATCTCCATAGACCACTCGGACACGCCTCCGTTTCTTATTTAATTAACGGTTTATTTCTAGTCAGAATCTCTCTTATATCTACCCACTTCTTTTTGGCAACATAGAAAATATATATAATTTCCAAAATTCCAACAGTATTAAATACAAGAAGCGCGAGAAACCATCCCTTCTGGTCATTTTTGGCGGCTATCCACAACGAACAGCCTTTCCAAAATAAAATCCACACTACAACAGGGAGAAAAATCCAGCTACTATTCATAAAAAATGGGTTTAATTGATTCATCCCGTTAGAAATTAATATTGATAATGTACGAACCCAGATAGTTAATGGAAATCTTCAATTTCCTATTTCTAACGGGATTCATACAAAATATTATACCAGAAATAAATCTTTTATGCTACCCCGTAGTGAGTTTTGGCAATGCGCTAAAGTGTGTAAATTTTTTAAAAAATTTACCTTGCCAAAATCTACTACCGGGTGCTAGTATTTATTTATGATATTTCTAGGGAGATTTTTGGGCATTGATTATGGAACAAAGAGGATCGGAGTGGCAACTTCGGACGAAAATCACATTTTGGCTTTTCCGAAAGAAATTATTCAGAATGATTCGAATACTTTTAAAAAGCTCGGTAATATAATAAAAAAAGAGAATATTTCAGAAATCGTGGTCGGAGAGTCGGTGGATTTTTCCGGGAAATTAAATGCACTGTCCGGCCGGATTGAAGTTTTTATTTTGGAATTAAAAGAGAAATTCGGATTACCTGTTCATAAACAGAAGGAATTTCTGACATCGGTTGAAGCCAGAAAATTCAAAAATAAGAAAAGAGACCTGAGCCCATCACAAGCGCACAGTAAAGTAAAACAAATAAAAAGCGGTCGGGTAGATGCATCGGCCGCCGCGCTTATTTTGCAAAGATATCTGGATAGAAAGAATCAACAAAAACAATAGCAACAAGACTCCGGATATCGTATAATATCATTATGTTTGGGAATTCATTCAATAGATTTTTCTTCAAATTTTTTCCTCCGCCTAATTTTCTGGCAACACCTTCTTTCGGCTTGGATATTTCGGATGAATCATTGAAATTCGCGGAACTAATCGTGACCAAGAACGGTATTAGAATAGGACGATACGGGGAGCGCATTATACCGCCCGGCGTTATTGAGTCCGGTAAAATTAAAGATTCTAAGCGAATGGAGGAAATTTTATTTTCACTTAGAAAAGAAACGGGAGTGAAATCCGTTCGTGTTTCTTTGCCGGAAGAACAAATATATCTTTTCCAGCTTCGATTGGAAAAAACAGGATTAAAAAGTGTTAAAGAGGGAATTGAGCTTGCCCTTGAAGAACATGTGCCGATACCGGTTCAAGACGCGATTTTTGATTATGATTTAATCAAGGAAGATGCGCAAAGTCTGGAAGTCCAAGTTGTTACTATACCAAAAAATATAATTGAAAATTACCTATCGATTTTTGAGCATTCTCAAATAGCCGTTCAATCATTTGAACTTGAAGCGCAAGCTGTTTCTCGGGCGGTTATTAAAAAGGGCGACCTGGAAACTTACATGATTGTGGATTTCGGTAAAAAACGTACCGGTATTTTTATTATATCTCGCGGCGTTGTAATGTTCACTTTTACTTTGGATATAGGCGGAAAGATACTGAATAATATGATTCAGAAAAATTTTAATATAAGTGTTGAGGAAGCGGAAAAGATGAAGAAGCAATTCGGTCTTCAGCGTAATGCTGCTAATAAAGAAATATTCGCCGTGCTCCTAAACAGTGTTTCTGTTTTACGCGATGAGATAGCCAGACACTTTTTATATTGGCATACACACAAAGACGAAGAAGGTAAAAATAACCCGCCGATTAAAAAGATAATTCTTTGCGGTGGCGATTCAAATTTAATCGGACTGGCCGACTATATTTCCATCAGTATGAAAAATCCAGTGGAAATGGCCGATGTTTGGACTAATATAGCAAATACGGGAAATTATATTCCAGAGATGAGTTTTAGGCAGGCGCTTTCGTTCGCGACTACTCTTGGGCTGGCCTTGGGAGATTTTGAGAATCAGCAATTTATGATTAATTTGGTTCCAAAAACAGAGAAGAAGAAAATAGCTAAAAGTTTTTTTTATAGGCTTGTAGCCTTATTTTTAATAACGCTTGATTTTTGCATCTTGATTGCTTTTATTTCCATAATACCTTCTTATTTTCTTTCTTCCATAAAAAATGCCTCGGTTAATATAAAACTGGAGATACAAAAGAACGAGCCATTGCCCCTGTTTGATCAGCAAACTCTTGATGCGATTAAAGACATAAATAACAAGCTTGACTTGGTGGAAAAGGCCGAAAAAAATAGATTTCCTATTTCTGAAAAAATTATTAGAGCCATTCTTTTAAAGAAAAGATCCGATATTAAAATCACTCAAATTTCATATGAAAATAACCCGACCCAAGGTAAAAAAATCAGCATTCTTGGTACAGCGCCTTCCCGCGAGGTTTTACTTCTATTCCGCCAAGCATTGGAAAATGATCCAACTTTCAAAAACATTGATTTGCCGATTTCAAATTTTGTGAAAGGATCCAATATACAATTTTATTTAAGTTTAATTCCTTTATAAACCCAGTAAGTGATTTTACTAAATCATATGAAAAATAATTTTCCAAAAATACCGCTAATTCTTTCCACAATACTTTTTGTATTTTTCAGTTCCGCTTTTGTGTTTTTATACACGAAAATAAATGATAATAATCAAAAAGCCGAACAAGGTACGATGGCTTGGCAGACAGAAGCGCTCCAACGTGATGAAATAAAATCACTCAATCATTCCATTCAAATGATTGCCGACGACAGGGCCTTGCTGGAAACCCACTTTGCCAAAAGTTCCGATATCGTGCCCTTTTTAGATACAATTGAAAAATTGGCACCGGAAGCAGGAGCTAAAGCCGAAGTTAATTCAGTCAATACCTCAGCGGATAACGGACTGACAGTCGGATTAAAAGCATCGGGTAGTTTTGAAGCAATTTATAAATTTTTAACGCTTTTGGAAAATTCTCCCTACGAACTCGATTTTCTTTCGATGGATATGCATAAATTGATGGGGCCAAGCGCGCCTGGCGAAAATATTCAAAATCCAGGATGGGAGGCTATTTTTAAAATACAACTTTTAAGTTTTATTTCATAAATTAATTATACCAAGCATGATTTTGCTAAAATCAAATGAAAATAAAATTTTTTAAAAAAGAAAATAATTTTAAGAAAAAGAATTTTGCTTTTAGTCCAAATCTCTGTTGGAAATTTGCCATTGGGAGCGCATTTGTCTTGATTCTCCTATCTTCTTTTCTCAGTTATCGTCTTTTTACACAAACAAATCAGGAACCTGTTTTATCAGCCATGAATGAAAGCGGGCAAGTTCCGACGGTCAAAAAAGATCGTATTGAAAAAGTACTGAACTATTTTCTTGAGAGAAACCAAAAATCGGCCAAAATATTAAATTCTCCTGCGCCCGTCATTGACCCATCATTCTAAAAATGTTATTTTAAGGGGTGTTTATGCAATATAATCCGCGCGGTTAGCTCAGTTGGTAGAGCAACCCGTTTACACCGGGAAGGTCAGGGGTTCGAGTCCCTTACCGCGCACATGGCTACCCATTTGCCCTTGTAGTTCAATGGATAGAACGAAGCTCTTCTAAGGCTTTGATGTAGGTTCGATTCCTACCAAGGGCACCAATGAAAATAAAAGTTTTATATGAGGATTCCAATATTTTAGCCATAGATAAACCTTCTGGTATTTCCGTGCACAGTGATGGCAGAAGCAAAAAGAAAACGATTGTTGATTGGATTTTTAAAAATTATCCAAAGATGAAAAATGTCGGTGAGAATGAAACTTACGAAAACAAAAAAGTAAAAACGGAGATAAAAAAGCCGGGAATTGTGCACAGATTAGACCGCGAAACTTCCGGTATTCTACTCTTGGCAAAGAATCAAAAGGCATATCAATTTTTGAAAAGTCAATTTTCCGCCCCCGCCCTAGAAATTAAACAAAAGGTCGGGTTGGCGGACAGGCAGAACAGAGTTAAAAAGATATATGTAGCTATTGTTAATGGTTTCGTAAAAAATGATCACGGGATGATAAATAAACCAATCGGTCGAAGCCCTAAGGATTTTCGTCGGCATCTATCCGGCCGCGGAGCGCGCGGGGAGATGCGCGAAGCAATTACTGAATATAAAGTTTTGAAGAGGTTTGAAATGAAAACTTCTCAAAATTTTTCTCGTTCCTCCCACTCGGAATTACCGGGTGGGTCCCACACGAATAAAAATTTTGAGAAGTTTTCATTTCTCGAGCTAAAACCCAAAACCGGTCGGACACACCAAATTCGCGTGCATATGAAATTTTTAAATCATCCAGTAGCCTGTGATTCGCTTTATAATCCCAGCCAGCCTTGCCCCAAAAGAATCTCACGTCTAGCTCTTCATGCAAAATCCATAGAATTCAAAAATCTAAAAGGTAATATTGTAAAAATAGAATCCCCACTACCTTTAGATTTCAAAAGAGTGTTAAAATAACACCATGGAAGCAGAAATTAGAAACTGCCAGAACTGCAAAAAAGATTTCACTATTGAATCCGAAGATTTTAATTTTTATGAAAAAATGGAAGTTCCTCCACCAACATGGTGTCCGGAATGCCGAATGATTCGAAGATTTTCTTTTATAAATACATTTAGTTTATTCTGGCGCAATTGCGATCTGTGCGGAGAACGAACAATGTCAATGTATTCACCTGAAGACAAGATCAAAGTCTATTGTCCGAAATGTTGGTGGGGAGATTCTTGGGACGGGACAGAATATGCCATGAATTATGACTCGTCACGACCTTTTTTAGAACAAGTAAAAGAATTACGTGACAAAACTCCAAATGTTGCACTAGAAAGTCTATATAATAGTCTAAAGAACTGTAGCTATTATAACGGATTAGCTTGGTCTAAAGAATGTTATTTAATTTTTTGGGCGGATTATTGCGAAAGTGTATATTATTCTTCTATTTTATATAAAGTAAAGCAGAGTCTAGACTGTTTGCGCGCGAAAGATTCAGAGCTTTGCTATGAATCAGTTGGCATAAATAAATGCTATCAAACTTTCTTCTCTCTGGAGTGTGATGCTTGTGTGAACGTATGGTTCTCCAGAAATTGTTATAGTTGCACAAATTGCGTTGGTTGCGTGAATCTTCGCGGAGCGTCAAATTATATTTTTAATGTTAAATATTCCAAAGAAGACTACGCTCAAAAATTAAAAGAGCTTAACCTTGAATCCTTTCAAAAATTACATGAACTTCAGAAAAAAGCCGAAGAATTTTGGTTGACAAAACCATATAGGGTATATTCAGGAAATTCTTTGAATTTAAATGTAACAGGAGAGTATGTTTATGAATCAAAAAATTCAAAGGAATTGTATATTTGTACCGGCGCCGAAAATTGCAAATGGACTCAAATTGTAACAATAAGCCCAATAAAAGATTGTTTTGATTATTCTGGCTGGGGGAATAACGCAACTCTTATTTACGAAAGCGCGCAAGTTGGAGAAAACGCAAACAACATAATGTTTTCTTATTGTTGTCCTTCTGATATGTTAAATTTACAATATTGCTTTTGGAATGTTTCTGGAAAAAATAATTTTGGTTGCATGAATTTAAAAAGAAAATCATATTGCATCTTAAATAAACAATATTCTAAAGAAGAATTTGAAAAACTTAGGAATAAAATTATAGAAGATATGAAGGTGAATCCCTACATTGATAAACTAGGCCGCAAGTTTTTTTACGGAGAATTTTTTCCGCCAGAAATGAGCCAGTTTCCTTACAATAAATCAAATGCCATGCGTTTTTTTCCTAAAACTAAAGATGAAGTTTTGTCTATGGGGTATAGCTGGAACGACAGAGTAGATCCAGTATATGAAATTACAACAAAAACCAATTCTTTGTCAGATACAATAGAAAAAACTAAAGAAAATATTCTAAACGAAGTGGTTGGATGTATAAATTGTGGCAGGGGATACAAAATTACAAAAGGTGAATTTAATCTTTTGCACAAGATAAATTTGCCTATTCCTCGAGAATGTCCGAAATGCAGGGAAAATAGGCGATTTAACAAATTAAATCCACCCAAATTTTATAAAAGAAATTGCGCCAAATGTAAGAAAGAAATTTTTACCGCTTTTGCGCCCGAACGGCCCGAAATAGTGTATTGTGAAAAATGTTATCAGCAGGAATTTGCTTAGATTAATAATAAAAATGTTTGGGTGTTAATATTGTGCCTATCTTTACAAATTTTCTAGTGGTAGAATATCATCACTCTATGATTGAATCAGGATCCAAGATCGAACAAAAAAATTTTATAAAAGTTGTTGGAGATGTTAATTTAATTAGAAAGAAATTAACAGCAAGACCAGGGTTTAGTGTTGCATTTTTGCTGTGCAAAAAAGATTTCAAAGTTTATGTTTCTTCAGACAATTCTCACGAAA
>JBBUIX010000033.1:0-744 GCA_038055115.1 Patescibacteria group bacterium | reverse complement strand
AGTAATAATTCAAAAGATATTTTACTGAAAGGACGCATCTCTCCAAAAATTTCGGCTTTTATTTTTAACAAAGAAGGAGCAAGTCCTAGGGATTTTTTAAAAGGAGACATAGATTTAAAGTTGATAGATGATCTTGTTCCAGGCGTGGCATTAGCCCTGAAGGATTGGCTGGGAGAACAGTTCAAAAATTATAGAATCTCTTACAAAGGACATAACCTTGATAGACCTACAGGATCAATTGCTTAGCTTGAATAAAATGTAAAGATTGCCTTTGAATACCTTATGTGATATAGTCCTTTTGCGATGGCAGGAAATAAAATCACTAAAATAAAATTCAGCCCGGTAGATATTGAAGAGCGCCAGAAACTTGATTTCAGGGCTGGAGACACGGTTTCTGTTTGGTCAAAGATTCTGGATGAAAAGGGTAAGTTTCGCTTGCAGGCTTTTGAGGGGATAGTGCTTGCGAGGAAACATGGAAAAGAGGCAGGAGCTACTTTTACCGTCAGAAAAATCGCTTCCGGCGTGGGAGTTGAGAGAATTTTTCCGCTTTATTCTCCGATGATAGGCAAAATTGAAATTACCAAAAAATCTCACGCTCGCCGGTCAAAACTCTACTACATCCGCAACAAAGCCATCAAGGACGTCCGCAGTAAAATACGTTCGGTCACTAACCAGGAAGAAGAGGCAGAAATCGCGGAAAAAGTGGAATAACTTTTTTACTTTGCCCAGGTGGCGAAACTGGTA
>JBBUIX010000032.1:0-9303 GCA_038055115.1 Patescibacteria group bacterium | reverse complement strand
GTTTTGAATATTATAATCCAACGCCAGAAAAAGTAATTTCAGAAACTCTTAAATATGCCAAGCGCCAGATGACTTGGTTTAAACGCGACAAAGAAATAAAATGGTTTAATGCGTCAAAGAAAATTGATTTAGATAAATTAGTCAAATATTTTAAATAAATCCATCTCGTACAACTGCCCACAATTTTTTTATTTCTGTTTCCTGGACACCAAGATTTTTAAGGTATTTTTCTGCCGCATCCCAAAAATCATTGAGAGGCCAACTTTGTTCAAACACAAGGTCTAATTTTTTATTTACTACTTCGGATTTTAACGTATAAGTTCTAATACCCTTGCTCTCAAGTATAGTTATTATTGAACGAACAAACCCTTCTTCGTTATGTTCAGCACTTGGGCATGTTTTAACCACAAATTCATACAACTCCCTAAGAGATTTAGGGCGAGGTGGCCTTTGATCTATTCCAAATACTGGACTCCCTGTTTTTCCATTCATAGATTTTTATATATTTATTAATTATATTTATAATCTCAACTGCGGGCCCATGAGGATTTGAACCTCAGTCGCTCGTTTTGGAGACGAGAATTCTACCACTGAACTATAGGCCCGTATTAATCTTTCAAACTTCTTTTTATTCTCTTTACTAAACCATTATACACAGAACCACTCTTTTTAAAATTTCTTTCTCTGTCTTTTGCATCATCTATATTTTTATAAGATTCATAATAGATAAGTTCGACCGGTAATCTATGGCTGGTATTTTCCACATTTCCTTTTTTGTGTTCATACAATCTTTTCTTCAAATCACTAGTATAACCAATATAAAGTTTATTATCTTTTTTACTTTTTAAAATATAAGTATAGAACATAAAATCCTAATAAGGTTTTCCACCCCGTCGTTCGCGAACGACGGGGTGGAAACCGAAGTTATACCACTTAACTAATCGCCCTTATTAAACCTAACTATAACAAAAAACGACCTTAAAGAGTCGCCTTTAGTATAGCAGAAAAGTACAAAAAATCTATTTCTTAATTTCCTTATGCTTGGTTTGTTTACGGCACCATTTGCAGAATTTTTTAAGCTCGATTTTTTTAGTGACGAGTTTTTTATTTTTACTGGACCAGTAATTTATGTGCTTGCAGGTTTCGCAGGCAAGTTTTATAAGTCTATCTTGTGACATAATATATATAGATTAGTATAAAAAACGATTAAAAGCAACCTACCCGCGCCAGATGGGGCTAAATAATGATTCTTGGTAATAGCGGGCTAATACGCGTAGTTATTTCATAATTTATTGTATTAATCTTTTGGGCCATTTCTTCGGCAGTGATTTCTTCTTTACCCTGACGTCCCAAGATCACAACTTCATCCTCATCCTTAACATTCGACAGATGACTTATATCAACCGCGGACATGTTCATATGAACTCTCCCTAAAATTTTACACCGGGTACCGCCAATTAAAACAAAACCATTATTAGAAAACTCTCGATCTAGTCCATCCGCATAACCTTGCGGAATAATCGCGATTTCAGTTTCTTTTTTTGTTTTGTAAGTAAGTCCATAGCCAATAGTGGCTCCTTTTGGTAGAATTTTAATCTTTGCAACTTTTGTTTTCCAAGTAAGAATAGGTTTAATATTAAATTTAGAATTTTTATAAATAAATTTTAAATATTCCGAGGGCCACATGCCGTAGGTACCAATTCCCAAACGTACCAATGGATGAATCCCTTTTCTTTTTTCATAAGCTAAAAGTCCCGAAGTTGCTGAGATGTGTGTTTGGAGATTTTTAAAACCAAATTCGGCAGCCAATTTCAAAGCTTTCTTATATTCATCTATTTGCTTTTGCGCATGAGAAAAATTCGAAGTGTCTTCAATGTTTGCAAAATGCGCATAGATACCGGTAAGTTTTATAGATTTGCATTTTTTTATCTCTAAAAAAATTTTTGGTAATTCTTTAAACAAAAAACCTTCCCGTCCTAAATACGCATCTATCGGCAGGTGTATTTCTTGTTTTCTTTTAAATTGTTGCGCTATTCTGTTTATTTCTTTTAATTGTTCAATAGAAAAAACAGATAAAATACAGGACAATTTAATTGCTCGTGACAAATTCATTATTTGAACATATCCGAAAACAAAAGTTTTTTTTCTGCTTATTTTGCGCAACAGCTTGAGTTCTTCTACTCTATCCACCTGAAAATAATCAACATAAGGTTCGAGAATTTTTGCAATTTCATTCTGTCCATGCCCATAGGCATTGCCCTTGATGGCGACAGAAAGCTTGGTTCCCCTTTTTACTAAATTTCCAAACTGCTTGATATTATAAATCAAATTTTTTTCAGAAAGTTCAATATAAGAAAGGGGTAAATTCTTTTTCACAATGTTTTTATATAGCCGTGGTCTTTAGTTTTTGCTCTTTTTTGAAACGCTCTATCGCCAGCTCAATTAGCTTATCTAAAAGCTTTGGTAATGGCAGACCGCTGGCTTCCCATAATTTCGGATACATGCTGATAGAAGTAAATCCCGGAATTGTATTTATCTCATTTATATAAACTTTTCCATTTTTTTTAAAAAAACAGTCCACTCTGCCGAATCCTTCGCAATTTAAAACTTTAAAAGTTTTTATTGAAAGCTGTTGAACTTCTTTTGCGGCTTTCCTGGAAATCTTGGCCGGAATTTCCGCGACCGAGCCTTCGTCAATATATTTCGCGTCGTAAGAATAAAATTCTTGATTGGCGATAATTTCACCGGGAATAGATGCTCTGGGCATGTCATTACCCAATACAGAGCATTCTATCTCGCGCCCATTTATAAATTCTTCAATAATAACTTTTGTATCAAATTTAAAAGCTTCTTTGATGGCTTTAAAAAACTCATTTTTATTCCGCACTTTATTTATTCCTACCGATGAACCCATATTGGCCGGCTTGATAAAAAGGGGTAGGCCCAGATCTTTCTTCGCTTTTTCAAAACTAATTTTTTCTCCATCTTTTATGGTAATAAATTTACCGATAGGAACACCGGCATCCCGTAAAAGACGTTTCATTACATCTTTATCCATTCCCACAGCCGACCCTAAAACACTCGCTCCCACAAAAGGTATATTCGCCAATTTCAATAAACCTTGAATGGTGCCGTCTTCACCGAATGGCCCGTGTAATACCGGAAAAACAACATCAATAGAGGTTTTTGAGTTCACATCACGAAGATTAGAAATCGCTCCTCCTCCCTGCGGAACAAGCGCAATGCTATCGCTGTTTGAGGAATTTAATTTGTAAAGTTTCGGATTTGTTTTATCTAAAAATTTTCTTGAAGAATCACCGAGAATCCATTTGCCTGTTTTTTCTATGCCAATCAGCACCACATCATATTTATTCTTATCTAGCGCATTAAACACGTTTTCTGCCGAACGGAGAGACACCTCATGTTCCGCTGATTTGCCACCGAAAAGCACGCCAATTTTTAATTTCTTCTTTGCCATGGCACCTAGTATACACTAATTATTTTAAAATCGCATTCTCTAAATCTTTAGGAATATTGGTTAAATTCTTACAACTATTTTTAGTGATTAAAATCATGTCTTCTATGCGTACTCCACCAAAACCTTTAAAATAAAGCCCGGGCTCTACAGTCATCACGCATCCCACAGGTATAATATCTTCACTTTTTGGCTTAAAATTTGGCCATTCGTGAATTACCGTGCCTACACCATGACCTAATCCATGCAAAAATTTATTTTTATATCTTTTATTTAAAAAATCTCGCGCTGTTTTATCAATTATTTTTGCTCCTCGTTCACCTTTTTGTATTTTTTTAATCGCGCGATTTTGGGCCTCAAGAACAGTTAAATAAATTTTCCTTTGCCTTTTATTCGGCTCTCCCCAGAAATAAGTTCTGGTCATGTCGGAACAATAATGGTTCATCGTGCAACCGAAATCGAACATTATAATATCCCCTTTTTTCAACTTTGTTTTACCCGGCTTATGATGAATATTGGCAGTATTTTTACCAAAAGCGACAATCGGAGAAAAAGACAATATCGGCGCGCCATATTTTATGAAGGATTTTTCGACTAAATTCGCAATCTCAATTTCACTAATACCAGTTTTTAATTTTACTACAATATATCGTAGCACTTTCTCGCTAATTCTTTGCGCTTTGATTATATTGGCAAGCTCCTTTTTGTTTTTAACAGCCCTGATTTCGTGAATCAATTTTGTTTTTTTCATCTTAAAACAATTTTATGACATCATGATAGGTAATAAAAAGCATGAGAAATATCAAAAGGCTGAAACCGATCATATTAGCAGTATTGGCAATTTTTGGATTCAGGCGCGAACCTTTTATTTTTTCAATCAATAAAAAAAGAAGCCGTCCGCCGTCCAGCGCGGGAAATGGAAATAAATTTATGATTGCAAGATTTATGGAAATAAGAGCGGTAAAAGACAGGAGATAAACAAAGCCAAATTGATAAGCGTCACCGACAATGCCCACCATACCGACTGGTCCGGTAATTGAACTAAGACTACCTTTGCCCCGGACGCTGTCCGCTATAAGCGTATAAAGCCCTATGGCAGTACTTTTAGTCATAAACCAGTCTAACCGCATTCCCTCCAAAAGCGCGGTAAAAAAAGGCAATTTGGCTGTCCCTATTTGATCCATCGATATGCCTATTTCGGGCTTGCCGTCTAAAACGCTGGTCATTGGAATTATTTTTACCAGATTGATTTCAGTGTTTTTACCGCGCATATAACCGATATCAATTTCTTTTCCCCCGCTTAAGACCACGAAAGACTTGACGGTTTCGGGGCTTACATAAGTTGTAAAATTACTTCCGCTTTTTATGTTTACAATTTTGTCCCCGATTTTTAGACCGGCATTTTCGGCCGGAGATTTCGGCAAGACGGAAACGACCGTCAGATGCACATTTTGCAGCTTAGAGCCTGCCGGTTCATTACCGACTGAAGTCGGAAGCCCGGACATAAAGCCGAAAGAAAATAAAAGCCAGGCTAATAAAAAATTAGCAAAAACTCCAGCTAGAAGCACTATTGCTTGCTGATATTTCGGCTTGTTGGTTAAACTTCTTTTTGCTAGTTCAATTTTTTCAGGAGTTTCTTCTTTATCTAAAAATCCAACTTCCATGAAATCAGCTTCGTCAAAACTCTCTCCGAAAATTTTTACAAATCCGCCCAGGGGTAATAAATTAAAAGTATATTCCGTCTCCCCTCTTTTAAAACCAAAGAGTTTCGGCGGAAAACCAAAACCAAATTCATCAACTCTGATTCCGAATTTTTTCGCGGTAAAAAAATGTCCAAACTCGTGGACCAAAACCAATACTAATAAAATTATTATAAAAATAACAACACTCATGTGAATTAACCCATTACCTCGCGCTCTTTCTTCTCAAAAATCGCTTCTAGGTTGCCATTGGTCTCATTAATAATTTTCTGTAATTCTTCTTTGGCGCGAAACATCTCGTCTTCTGTCATTTTACTTTCTTTTTCTTTTGCCTCCATATCACGAAAGACAACCTCGCGTTCTTTACGTACCACAATTCTACTTCCTTCCAATTTTTCTTTTAAAACTTTTACCAGGGTTTGCCTCGTTTCGGTCGTCAGTTGCGGAAAAATAACTCTGATACCCAAATCATCAGTCGCAACTGACAATCCTAAATTTGATCCAATAATAGCTTTTTCAATTCCTTTAATTTGACTTTTATCCCAGGGCGCAATGCGCAATGTTCTCGGATCCTCAATGGATATGGAAGCCACATTCTTGAGTGGAACATACGAACCATATGATTCAACCGAAACACCATCCAGCACCATCGGCGACGCTCGCCCAATATTCAACTGGCTATATTCTTTGCCTAAAAATTCTTCCGCCTTCTTGAGCTCCATTTTAAAATTTGAAAAATTATATTGCATAGTTTAATTATAACAGAAATTAATAAATTGGTATAATTAAAGCCACAGATTCCATTAAGCTCTTCGTGGATGAACCGGGCATACGCAGAAATTCACGAACTTTAAAAAAATGCTCAAAAAACCCAATACCGAGGTGGAACCTTGGTATTGATTGCCTGTGTAAAACAAATTCCAGCGCATTTAGAAATTTTAAAGCCTTGGAACGAGTAGAATTTAATGTAATAATTTCATTTCCTTCCTCATCCTCTTCTTCGGGTGTAATAAGCAATTCCTTAATAAAATCAATTCTGTTTTTTAGGGACATATCGATAAATTTTTCTGCGACTTCCAATTCATCGCCAAGTTTTATTTCCGGTTTGATTAAATAAAATCTGGAAACAAGAGTTTTTAAAAGAGCGTTGGTATCCGGTACGATCAGAAAAAAATGGGTATTTTGTATCGGCTCTTCAAACATTTTAAGCAAACTGTTCTGCGCTTCCAGAAGAAAGTTGTTGGCAGAAATGATAAATATTTTCTTAGCGGAAGAAAAACCTTTTTGCGTTCCGTAAGATTTTAAATTACGCGCGTCCTCAACCCTAAAAGAATCCAGACTGATACAAATAAAATCAGGATTGCCGACAGTATTTATACCCAGACCTTTTAAGAATTTTATAATTTCCGGAACAATTTTATCCAGCGCGCCTTCTATTAAATATGCGTGATGCAAATTATCTTTATCTAAATGTTCTAAAATACCCATTTATTTCTTACTTAAAACTGTTTTTTTATAAACATCTAAATGTTCCAAAGCAATACCCGTGCCTTTGACTACGCAAAAAAGAGGATCTTCGGCCAAAGTCGCTTTGACCCCTGTTTTTCTATAAACCAAATCGGTGAAATTTCGCAGTTGTGAAGAACCGCCGGTCATAATAATTCCATGGTCGATAATGTCGGAAGCCAGTTCGGGAGGGGTTTCCTGCAAGACGTCTTTGATTGCTTTTATAATTTGCCCCAATTCCGCGTCTATGGCTTTAACTATTTCATTGGTTCCCACTTGGGCTGATCTCGGCAATCCTTGAATAAAATCCCTGCCTTTAATCGTCACGCGAAGTTCTTCTTCCAATGATACCGCTGCGCCTATTTTAATTTTCACTTCTTCGGCAGTTCTGTCTCCGATTGCCAAGTTAAAAGTTTTTTTAATATAATCCGCTATCGCCTGATCTATTTTATTTCCGGCGCATTTCATGGATGTTGAAGCTACAATTCCGCCGAGCGAAATAACCGCTACATCCGTCGTGCCTCCGCCAATATCAACAATCATATAACCTTTTGATTCGTAAATCGGAATGCCGGCGCCAATCGCCGCCAAAATCGGCTCTTTGACGACATAGGCGTTTTTGGCACCCGCGCGTATGGCCGCTTCTACAACAGCTCTGCGTTCTGTAGAAGTAACGCCGGCTGGCACGGAAATCATCACGTCGGGTTTAAATAAATTGAATTTTCCCATTGCTTTGCCTATAAAATAACGAAGCATTGCTTCGGTCACGCGATAGTCCGCAATTACTCCGTCTTTCATCGGACAATACGTAATAATATTGCCGGGAGTTTTACCAATCATATCCTTCGCCTCAAAACCAATCGCCAAAATCTTGTTATCCTGCTCGTAAACGGCCACCACCGAAGGTTCTTTTAAAACCACCCCCTTGCCGGGCAAAAATACCAGGGTATTCGCTGTACCTAAATCTATACCCAATTTTTTGGAAAAAATACTCATTAAAGTAATATACCCCCACACCTATTTTAAATCAAGAAATAGATGTGAGGGTATACTATACTTATGCTAAAATAGAAAGTGCTGAACAAAATAAAAATATGAAAATCGTCACCGTAATCCCGCTTAAAAAAGGAGCCTGGAGAGAGGACTTGACCTACTTCTCCGCGAAAAATATTCCCAACGGAAGCATTGTGGCTATTCCCCTGCGTAATAAAAAAGTCCTGGGACTAGTTATTTCTTCGGAAGATGTTGCTCTCGCAAAGTCAAACATAAAAGATATGTCTTTTAATTTAAAAAAAATAGACGAAATAAAAGAACGCTCAATTTTTTTGAAAGAATATTTTGATTCGGCAATTGAAACTAGCCGGTATTTTGTTTCCAGTAAGAGCAACGGCATCACTTCTTTAATCCCGGCTGTTATGCGAGAAAATTACGACAAAATAGCCTCCGCCCAAGGCGGATCCGCCTCCGGCGGAAAAAAAGAAAATTTAAAAAATCTTAAATCCGAGAAACTTCTTTTTCAAGCGCCTCTCCCGGACCGCATCTCCATTTACAAAACCTTGATTCGCGGATCTTTTGCTCTTAAAAAATCTGTCTTTATGGTGTTGCCAACCGAATATGATATAAAAACCTTTGAGGAATCCCTTTCAAAAGGAATTGAGCAATTTACTTTTGCCATTTATGGAGGATTAAGTCCAAAAAAAATTATTAAAAAAATTGAACAAATAATAACTTTGGAGCATCCGGTACTGATACTCGGAACCGCGCCATTTTTATCCATTCCGCGGCCCGATGTCGGAACTATCATAATAGAACACGAAAGCTCTAGCGCTTATAAAATGATCGGAAAACCTCATTTCGATTTGAAATTTTTTGCGGAACTTTTTGCGGCAAAAATTAATGCGAAGTTTATACTGGGCGATTCATTGCTCCGCTATGAGAGTATCGCGAGACAAGAGATGGATGGACTGATTCCAATGCACCCGCTTTCTTTCAGAATTAATTTTCAAGGACAAATAGAAATTAAAAATCCAAGAAACAGCGAAGACAAAACTCCCAAGCTTAAAATCTTTTCTGATGAAAGCGTTAAAGAAATTAAAAACGCAATTGCCAAGAAAAAAAGCGTTTTTATTTTTTCATTAAGAAAGGGATTGGCGACTATGACCGTATGCAAAGACTGCGGCGAGACAGTGAGTTGCGAAAAATGCGGATCACCTTTGGTGCTTTACTTGTCGCACCAGGGCCGGAAAAGAATGTTCGTCTGTAATCGATGCCAAAAAGATACAGGCGGAGAAATACTCTGCGCGTCCTGCGGAAGCTGGAACTTAATGCCTCTGGGCATCGGCACGGATACCGTATATGAATATGTAGAAAAAATTCTGTCCAAACAGGCGGATTTCCTGAATAATAGAAAAATCAAAGTTTTCAAACTGGATAAAGAATCCGCCAGAACGGCCAAAGGCGCGGAAAAAATTATAAAAGAATTTGAAGAAAATCCAGGATCAATACTCATTGCTACCGAGATGGCATTTTTTTATCTTAGAAATAAAGTTCCGCTTTCAATCATTGCTTCTTTTGATTCGCTCTGGAGCATACCCAGCTTTAAAATGAGTGAAAAAATTATTC
>JBBUIX010000031.1:0-2317 GCA_038055115.1 Patescibacteria group bacterium | reverse complement strand
AGAGATAGCCAATCGTCTTTCCAAAGAACAAGCTGATGCTATCTCCGGCCTGAAAATTCCCGGTATAAGTATTTTTAAAGAAAAATGGCGTTTTTATCCCGGAAACAATTTAGCTTCGCACACACTAGGTCTTGTTGGATATAAGGGCGATGAATTAGGCGGACGTTATGGCTTAGAGAGGCAATATGATTCTCTACTGGCTCGCAATATTGATAATCCTTATATTAATTTTTTTGCCGAAGTTTTTTCCAATATACATAAAACTTTATTTGAAAACACAGCGCCCGAGGGTGATATAGTGACCACTATTGAGCCTCAGGTTCAAAATTTCTTGGAAAAAAAATTAATCGAGGTAAAAGACAAATATCAAATTGATTCTATTGGCGGAATAATTATGAATCCGCAAGATGGATCTATCTATGCGATGAGCGCCAAACCTGATTTTGATCCTAATAATTTTTCTCAGATTAAAACAGTTTCTGTTTTTTCAAACCCACTGGTAGAAAATGTTTTAGAATTTGGATCCGTGGTAAAACCTTTAGTGATGGCAGCTGCTCTCGATGCGGGAGTAGTCACTGCCGATACGACATATGATGATAAAGGATCTATAATAATTGAAAAACATCAAATATTTAATTTTGACAAAAAAGGCAGGGGTCCGGGTACAAGCATGCAGGAGGTCTTAAATCAATCGCTTAATACCGGGATAATTTTTGCCGAACAGCGATTGGGCAAGGAAAAATTGCGCGATTATTTACTGGCTTTTGGAATTAAAAATGAAACTGGAATTGATTTGCCGAATGAAACAAGCGGATTGGTCTCCAATATATTAAACAGTCCCCGTGAAATTGAATATGCCAATGCCGCTTTTGGCCAAGGAATTGCCTTAACCCCAGTTGAATTAATTCGGGCGTTGGCATCGCTCGGTAACGGCGGGAATTTAGTTGTTCCGCATGTTGTTAAAGAAATAGAATATAATGACGGCACTTCCAAAGAAATGAAATATTCCACTACACCCACGAAAATAACAAAAGCAACCTCGCAAGAAATAACCAGAATGCTGGTAACGGTAATGGATAAATCAATCAAGGGGGGATTGGGAAAACTAGATCACTTTAGCGTAGCGGTAAAAACCGGCACGGCGCAGGTTGCGAACAACACGACCGGAGGATATTATACAGATAGGCACACCCATTCCTTCTTTGGTTATTTTCCGGCTTATGATCCGAAGTTTATGGTTTTTCTTTATGCCGTGAATCCCCAGGGCGTACTTTATGCCGCAACGACTTGGGCCGATCCTTTTTTAGATATTACTAAATTTTTATTAAATTATTACAATGTTCCGCCGGACAGATGACCCTTCAAAGAATTCAGGGTTATGGTGAGTAAAAACCGAACCATGATTTTAACCATGAAAACAAGTTTTAAAAAAATAATAGCTTTTATTTTAAAAATAGAGTCACAGCTCGTGCTTTGGAAATATAAACCAAAAGTTATTGCCATTACCGGATCAGTCGGCAAAACTTCCACCAAGGATGCAATCTATGCCGTGCTTTCCCAAATATCATATGTCCGCAAAAGTGAAAAAAGTTTTAATAGCGAAATAGGCTTGCCGCTCACTGTTTTGGGATGTCCCAATGGATGGAATAATCCTCTCATCTGGCTGCGGAATATTTTCCAGGGGTTGTGGCTTTTTATTTGGCCCCACAAATATCCTAAATGGCTGGTACTGGAAGTCGGCGTGAGCAAACCCAATGATATGCGAGATGTTGCTTCTTGGCTTAAAACAGATGCGGTTATTATTACGGCGATAGGCGAGACGCCGGCACATATTGAATTTTTTAATTCACGCAAACATTTAGTGGAAGAAAAAAGCCAGCTTATAAAAACCTTGAGAAAAGACGGCCTTTTGGTATTAAATGCCGATGATGAGGCAGTGCTTGATATGAGGACAAACAGCAAGAATCGCGCCATAACTTATGGATTTAAAGAAGGCGCCGATATTTTGGGTTCGGGTGATAGTATTTTTTACGGCGACATGGGCAAGCCGGAAGGAATAATTTTTAGAGTGGACAAAGAAGGCAATAGTTTGCCGGTTGTTATAGAAGGAGTATTCGGCCGAAACCATGTCTATGCATCATTAGCGGCTCTGGCTCTCTCTTCCGGTTTGAAATTTAATATGCTGGCAGCCGTAAACTCGCTTAAAAATTATGATGTTCCGCCGGGGCGCATGCGGCTCTTAAATGGAATAAACAATTCTCTAATTATTGATGATACATATAATTCTTCTCCTTTTGCTTGCGAGTCCGCGCTTAAA
>JBBUIX010000030.1:0-7870 GCA_038055115.1 Patescibacteria group bacterium | reverse complement strand
AGATAAAAAGATAAAAAGAAAAAAGATTTTCCAAATTGCACTGGGTGTTGTTGTTTTAATTATTTTATTTTATTTTCGGTCGGGTATTTTTAACGGACTTTCCCGTGTCAGTCAGGGACTTTTTCGCCCTGTTTTAATTTTAGGAAACAGTGTCGGTGAAAAATTTAAAAGCCTGAATTCATTTTTTATTTCTAAAAATTCCCTTTATCTGCAAAATCAAAGTTTACAGTCTCAATTAAATGAAGATAAAGCAAAAATATCTAATTATGATTCGGTTGTTGCCGAGAATACCAGTTTAAAAGAAATTTTAGGGCGGAAAAATAGAAAGACCAATATGATCTTAGCGGTTATTTTATCCAAGCCGAACCAAAGCATCTACGACACACTTGTTATTGATGCCGGCGCGAAAGAAGGGGTAAAAATAGGAAACATGGTTTTTGCCCTGGGAAATGTGCCTATTGGGCGCGTGGATACCGCTTACAATAATTCCTCCAAAGTAATTTTGTTTTCAAATGCGGGTGAAAGAACTCAAGCAGTCGTCTCGGGCAAGAATATTTTTATAGAATTGGTTGGGCGAGGCGGTGGAAATTTTGAAATGATAATGCCCAAAGATTTTATTTTGCAAAAAGGGGACCAGGTGGTTTTGCCAGGTATTAATCCTTATATTTTAGCTATCGTTGAAACTATAATTTCCGATTCGCGTAATCCTTTCACCAAAGCTTTACTTTCCAGTCCGGTGAATATACAAGAGCTAAAATTTGTGGAAGTGGAACAGTAGAAATAATGCAATTCGAAATTGAAAAAAAGTTGAAAAATAGCTTAGGCAGGGCAGGCGTGCTGAAAACTGCGCATGGGGAAATAAAAACTCCGGCTTTTGTGCCGGTGGCTACCAAGGCCACCGTGAAAGCATTAACGCCCGAGCAGGTTCGAGATTTGGGCGCGGAAGTAATTCTGGCGAATACCTATCATTTATATTTACAGCCCGGCGATGAATATATCAAAAGCGCCGGAGGCCTGCATAAATTTATGAATTGGAGTGGTCCGATAATTACTGACTCTGGCGGTTTTCAGGTTTTCTCCCTCGGGTCTGCTTATGGCAAGGAAATTTCTAAAATAACAAAAATTACCGATCCATCTCTCTTGATTCCTGAACGTTTTGATGACAGTGATGCGCCACGCTTGGCGAAAATCGGACAAGACGGAGTTTCTTTCAAATCGCATATTGATGGTTCTATCCACTACATTACTCCCGAAAAATCAATTCAAATCCAGCACAATTTGGTGGCAGATATAATTTTTGCTTTTGATGAATGTACCAGTCCGGCGGAAGATTTGAGATATCAAAAAGAAGCGCTGGAGCGTACGCACAAATGGGCCGAACGGAGTTTAGCAGAACACAATAAATTAGCGGGCAAGGCAAAATTTTCTTTTGTGGGGTCGCTGTCTACGCCTACTGGCGTAGCGCTGCCTCTCGTGCCGTCGCACTGCGAGACACCCCAAAAAAGAAATTTTGCCTTGCCCGCATTATTTGGCATCGTGCAGGGCGGGCGGGATAAAAATTTGCGCCAAGAGTCCGCAAAATTTATTGGAAATTTGGATTTTGACGGTTTCGGCATCGGCGGGTCTTTTGCTAAAGAAGACATGTCCTCGGCCGTAAAATGGGTGAATGAAATCTTGCCGGAAGAAAAACCCAGACACTTACTCGGTATTGGCGAACCGGAAGATTTATTCATGGGCATAGAAAACGGCGTGGATCTTTTTGACTGTGTTGCGCCGACACGCAATGCCAGAAACGGCGCACTCTATGCCAAAAAAGGAAGGATAAATATAATGAATGCAAAATATAAGAATGATTTCGGTCCGATAGAAAAAGATTGTAAATGCTATACATGTAAAAATTACACTTGTGCTTATCTGACACATCTTTTTCGCGGCAAAGAAATGCTCGCCGCTACGCTAGCATCAATACACAATTTATATTTCATTATCAGCTTAGTTAAAAAAATTCGGCAATCAATTTTGGACGATAAGTTTTTTGAATTTAAAGAGGAATTTTTAAAAAGTTATTTGTCCCCATCCCAGGGATAGGGGGAATTTCCCCTATCCCTGGGATGGGGGAAGATTGCATTTTTCTGAGATGTTGATATAATTATTTTCAATTTAATGGCCAAGAAAAAAATAAAAAGACCGGGGAAAAATTGGAAGAAATTTTGGAAGCTTGGAGTGGATGAATGGAATACACAGTTTTTCGGCATTGATAAAGAGGGAGACTTGACTATCACCGAAGGCCACCATATATATAATTTTAGCGATTTGGCGCATAAATATGGCACACCTCTGCAAGTAATATTTCCTTTTATTATTGAAGACCGACTCAAGGATCTGATTAGTTTCTTCCAGGCCTATATGAAAATTTACGGCTACAAAGGTAAATTTTTCTATCACTACCCGATGAAAGTGAATCAAAACAAAGAGTTTATTCTTCCGCTTCTATCCGAGGGTGCAAACTTGGAAGTAACTTCAACTAATGAGCTTTGGCTGGTAAAAAAACTTTGGGAAGGAGAAAAATTTAATAGCAAGATTCGCGTGCTTTGCAATGGTCCGAAAACCGACCAATATTTGGATTTAATAGAGGAATTGCGGGGGAAGGGCATGAGTATTGTGCCTATTATGGAAAGTTTAGACGAGGTTGAGAGGCTTTCGAAATACAAAGGCGACATTGGAGTGCGAGTGGATCTTTTTTTTAAGACCGATTCGCATTGGGATAAAAAATTTGATCGTTTTGGACTTTCAGAAAAAGATGTCTTCGGTTTGAGTAAGATGAAAAATCTTAAAATCATGCATTATCATATGGGTTCTCAGATAAAAACACAAAAAAGTATTTTTGAGGGAGTAAAGTATGCCTTTGGCATTTATACGCAACTGCAAAAAACACATCCGTCGCTCGATACTTTGGATATTGGCGGCGGGTTCGGCATTCCCTATGAAAAGAAAAAATTTTACACCGCCAAAGGTGTTTCCAGCAAGATTATTAAAATACTAAAAAATTTATCGGATAAAGCAGGAATCAAACATCCTAATTTAGTAATAGAATGGGGGCAATACATTGTCGCTCCAGCGCAAGTAACGTTGTATAAAGTGCTTTCTGAAAAAACCATACCAAAAGCGAACGCTAAAGCCTGGTATATTGTTGATGGCAGTTTTATTAATGATATAAAAGATATTTGGGCGGTTCATCAAAAATTTCACACAATACCGGCAAATAATATGTATAGTGCCCTGAAAACGGTCTGGCTTGCGGGTAGCACTTGCGACTCCGATGATAAATACACTGCCGGAGGGAATTATATTCTTTTGCCGAAACTCTACGAGAATCAAGATCAATTTGTGGCGGTTCTGGATACCGGGGCATATCAGGATGGATTGGCCTCTCATCATTGTCTTCTTTCCGCGCCTCTTAAAATCGTTGCTCAAGACGGTATGATAAAAATTGCCCGCAAACGCGAAAATGCGGACTCCATAGGAAAACTTTTTGGCTGGACCAACGGGGATCATAAATAATTTATGAAAAATAATCTTTTTAGAAGTTCCTTTATGGTAATTGTTTTTTTTCTGGTGGGATTTTTTTTAATCAACCAGCCTTCCAAAAATTTTATACCGGAAGATATTAAATATGTAAGAATTGCGGGACAAAGTATTAAGGTTGATTTGGCTCTGACTGCTGTAGAACAGCAAAAAGGTCTCGGAGGACGAAATGGATTAAAAGAAAATGAAGGCATGTTGTTTGTTTTTGACCAGCCGGGTAAATATTATTTTTGGATGAAGGGAATGAATTTTCCAATAGATATAATTTGGATAGGAGAAGATATGAAAGTAGTTTACATAAAAAAGAATGCGCAGCCTGAAGCATTCTGGGAAACCTATGGACCAGACACAAATGTAAAATATGTCTTGGAAATTATTGCTGGTTTTTCGGAAAAGAATAATCTGAAAGTGGGGGATAATGTCCTATTTACTTATTGAGATTTTGTAGTATAATTCTGCTTGGTCCTGTGTTGGATAGCTACTCTTGAAACTTTGGTTTTGAGAGAGGAAAGTCCGAACACAACGAATCCTGTAATGGGATGGGAATGGTAGCGGGTAATGCCCGTGTGTAGCAATACATAGGTGCGAGCAGAGACGCCGACGCCGAAAGGCTAGGGTTCCGCAAGGAATAGTCTAATGGAAACATTAGGGTGAAACGGCTAAATCCTTACCTTTGTGCAAGATCGCGCTCCGACTTTGGTCGGAGAGAATCGCTTGACCCTGAGAGCAATCGAAGGGCTAGACAAATTGCTATCTGCCAATTTTGTCTGCCGTAGGCAGTTACAAAATTGAGCATCCCGAGAAAGTTCGAGGGAAACCCTTCGAAACACTCAGGGTCCTCAGTTTTGCACCACCTATGGTGGACAAAATTGGGACAGAATTCGGCTTATAGACGCAAGACCAAGAACATGAAAAATCCTCTCGCCAGAGAGGATTTTTCTTTTTACTTGCTTTTTTATTTCAAGTATGCTATACTCTTTTTGTGATTGTGGGGTGACTCACATTTATCGTGAACAATGTATGTGCCGCAAGCCCCCGCCGCAAGGAGGGGGTTTTGTTTGCTGGGTGCTTGTATATCTGTTAATATGGTAATTATGTCGCAACCCACACAACGACAGGCGCATCAGGAACCTCATGATGACCGTTGGCATTATCTGGATTTCAAAGATGATAAACACCGTAAAAATTATACCGAGTGGAAATATTTTAATTTTGTTCAAAAAGATCTGGCCGGCTATATTATCTATTATGTTTTGGATCCCGAGAAAAAAACAAAGTTAAGCGGCGGGCGGCTGCTGGTTAGAATACTGAAAGATGGCGTGCCGTATGGCTTAGTAAAGAAAATTGAGATGGATAAAATAGAATTTGATGCCATCTCTGCTTCGGTGCGGATGGATAGTGCGAAGATAACAGAGAAAAATTCCTATCATTACGAACTCGATTGCCAGTCCGAGGATCTGTCATGGAATTTAAATTATAAACAAAAAGTTCTTTCGATTGAAGCTTTTCAAAATATTAATCCCGGTTTGATGCATTGGGAAAAAATGGATTGGCTTATCAAAATGCCGAGAGCGGAAGTGAAAGGGGATATTCGCATCGGCGAAAAAACCTTTCATATAGACGGTCTGGGCTATAGCGATACTAATTGGGGCGAAATGGTACCATTTTTCTCGAGATACGAATGGGGTCAATACAATGAAGAATCTTTTTCTTTGTTTTTTGGAGTGCTGTATTGTTTGTAAAAAATAAAATCCACATATTTTTTCTTAATTATCGGGGAGCATTTAATAAAGCTGGAAAACGCGCAATTTGAAGTGGAACACATAGAATGGGAAAAGGATAAAACTATTGATATAAAAATTCCCAGTAAAAATAGTTTTTTTATAAAAAATGATGAATATGAGATAAAATTTTTTACTACGCTTGTTTACCACGATAGTCCAGGACTAAAAATTAATCCGCTTTTGCCGAAAGTTATTGTTTCCGAACAGATAGTGGAATTTGAAGGAGTTGTCAAGAAAAATGGCGTAATTCTGCGTGAATTTAAAGGCCGTGGGTTTCAAGAATGGTCGGGAAAGACCTGGAAAAAAGTGCCATTGCCTTTTTAACGGCTTGTTTCAGTTATCCACAAGCTATTTTATATTAAAATGTTCTATACTTAATTTAAGTTAGTATATTTTTATATTAACTTTTTATTAAATTAATATAAAAAGAGCTATGGAAAATAATAAGCACTTAAAAAACTTTTTAGAAATTCCTTATGACGAACTTGAAGCAATGAATCTTCGCGCGAAAGATCGAGCCGAAAAAATTAGTTTTGCTTTGCTTGAAAAAGAATATCGCGCATATCTACAAAAAGAAAAACGAATTAAGGCACTAACTCTTTGTTTTACGGATCTGGAAGGCCGTTTTCATATGCTTGATTATGATAAAAAGTTTTTACTTGATTCGGCAAATAATTTAACCTTTGATGGTTCCTCTGTCCGTGGTTTTAGCCAGCAACACGAATCCGATCTGCGTCTTCTTATTGACTGGAGCAGTATTCGCTTTCTGCCGTCCGATATTTTCGGGCCCGGCAAAGTTATAATGTTCGTGGATGTGCTGGACCGGGATCATAAGCCATATATTTCCGATTTTCGAGGCCAACTTAAACTCTATGCCAAAGAACTCAAGAAAAAAAAATGGCCTGACGGCCTATGCCTCAGCGGAGGTGGAAGGATTTTTAATTGATGGAATTAATGCCGAGCAGGAATATAAAGAAAAAGGCTTTAGTCTTATTTCAACGGGCGGTTATTATCATTCACTGCCTTTAGACCGGCTACGCCAGTTTATTGACCGTGCTGCGGAAGCACAGCGCGCGATGGGATTTAAAAATGAAAAGGATCATCCCGAAGTAGCGCCTTCGCAGTTTGAAATGAACTTTTCATATTCCGATATTATACGGGCTTGTGATAATATTCAGCTCTATAAACTTGTTTGCCGCCAAGTTGCCAACAGTCTTTCCATGACGGCAACTTTCTTGCCGAAACCTTTTGTTGGCATTAATGGTTCCGGGATGCATACCAATATTTCTCTCGCGAAAAACGGGAAAAATATTTTTTATGATGCTCATGGCAAAGATGGTTTATCAAATACGGCGTGGGATTTTATTTGGCGCATCTTAAATCATGCGCAGGAGACTTGTCTTGTTTTTAACTCTAGTGTTAATGCTTATCGCCGGCTGGATCCGCATTTTGAAGCCCCGAATCAAATTAAAGTTTCACCAATTGATCGCGGCTCTATGGTTCGCATTCCTATCGGCAATGAGCGTACGACCCGTATTGAAATCCGTTCTATTGCGCCGGATGCGAATCCTTATTTAGCGCTTTATACGATTATAAAAACCGGACTTGAAGGAAAACCGCTTGTAAAAGATAAAGATAAACGCGACCGGCTCCGTGTTTTACCGGATAATATTAATGATGCGATTAAGCTTTTCAAAGCCAGCGATTTTATCGGCAAAATTCTTTATACAACTAATCAAGAAAAATACGCGGAATACAAGCAAAGCGTGGCTGACCGCAGTCCCAAAGCTCTTGGCTCGCTTATCAAGCCCTCTGAGGTTATTTATCATCACGAAGTGACCAATCAAGTGCTTTGGCATGAATTCTAGCCCTTAATTGTTTACAATTACAAATCGTTAATGTGGACTCATCGGGAATCGGACCCGAGCCTCAGCAATGCGAATGCTGCGTAATACCACTTTACTATGAGCCCAGTGGACGATACTGGATTCGAACCAGTGGCCTCGCGAATGTGAATCACGCGCTCTAACCAACTGAGCTAATCGTCCATTTATAAATTTCTGTGGACCCTAGGAGACTCGAACTCCTTACCTCCTCATTGCAAATGAGGCGCTCTACCAGATGAGCTAAGGGCCCTTATTTATACAAAGGTATTCTATATTGTTTTGCCGATAATGCAAATTTTATTGTTGTTTTTTCTACAGTTTCTGTTAATATGATAGAAGTTCTTTTTAGAAAATAAATTCCAGGGTAGTTGAAATACGGAAATATTTCAAGGACGGAGGCACGAAGGTGCCGAGTCGGGGTCGCGAGATTTTTCAACAGAAAAATACTTGTGACCAGCGGTTTCCGTTGAGCTACCTCGAATAAATATAAATTCCGGGGTAGCTCAGCGGTAGAGCGGTCGCCTGTTAAGCGATTGGTCGTAGGTTCGATCCCTACCCCCGGAGCAGAGTAGTATGTGTGTTAAAAAATGCATCGCGCGCTTCGCGCGTAAATGT
>JBBUIX010000029.1:0-3784 GCA_038055115.1 Patescibacteria group bacterium | reverse complement strand
TTCGGTATAAATGGCCAGAATATCTTTCTGTTTAATTTTGGACAAATGATAGGCGGTCCATTGAGACAAAACTATCCCTCCTAGCGCGGGGCCAACTACGGCATCAATCTTAAAATCTTTAACCTGTTCGGCTATTAATTTGCAAACTCGAGAAGTTTCTTCGGGATGCGTATACAGCGCGTCCTTGTTAACATAAGTATCAAAGTGCCTACCTGATGTGCCGACAAAATGATCATTAGTTAATAATGCTTTAGTCTTTTTTAAAATTTCAATAATTTCACTCATATTGTTTATCTTAACTTTTCCTTTATCTCCTTCGCAAGGTAAGGGTTCCACATTGCTCCGGTGGCCGACATCACAATATCCGCTCCGGCCTTGCGGTATTCAAAAAAATCGTCCGGGGTAGCCACTCCGCCAACGCCAATGATAGTATAAGAATAATTAAATTCTTCGCGAAGTCTTTTTAATTTTTTGACCATGTCCAATCCCGCCCATTTAATAGCGTACCCGCAAACTCCGCTCTGAAGTCTCTCTTTGCCCGGAAGCGCCGGCTGGCCATTTTCATCCACAATTTTCGTGGCTATGGTATTGATAGCCGAAATGCCTTGGACGATGGTTCCGACTCCTTTTATAAAATTTTTAAGCATATCGTAATCTTGATAATAAGCGATTTTTACAATAAGCGGAATATTCCCTATTACATCTTTGATTGCTCGGGCAACTTTTGCGCTGTGCCCCGCGTCATAACAAAGAAGATTGTTGGTGCCTTCATTGGGACAGCTAAAATTCACTTCAATTATTTTTACACCGGTTTCTTTAAGAAGCCGAGCTCCCAAACGAAAATCGTCGATATATTCATCAGCACTTTGCCCTTCTTTTTTGGTGCCCTGAAAAGCCCCGACTAGAATTTGCCCAGAGCGTATATTTTTTAGTATTTGAGCAATATCTTTCTGCCAAAATTCCGGCTCTGAAGACGGCACGCCGAAAGAATTGGTAATTGAAAGCGGTTCCTGATAATTTTTGTCAGCTATTAGTTCACTTTGAGCTTTTTCCAAGGTTAAATCTCCATCGATTTTTACCGACAAAACATTCGGCCACGGATGACAAGGATATTTTTTGCTTCTCACTGTTTTATAAGTGACAATATCAAAACCTTTGTTCAGCGCACCTTGTACAAAATTACCATTAATTAACGGGCCGGCCGGAATGCCAAAAGGCGAGTTTATTTTGAAACCCATAAAATCAAATCTTGGCTCCATGGAAGCGTCATTTTTGTAGTCAATTATTTTTTTATCCGCAAAGGCCCCAAAAGGTCCATTTTTAAAATTTTCTTCATAAGATTTTTCCGGATTATAAAATGGTTCGTAGAGCATAAAATATTTTAATCTGTTATTTTTCCCAAAATTTTACCTTTGTCTAAAACTTTTTTTCCTCGTACTACAACGGTTTGGGGTTTCCCATAAAGAGTCATTCCCTCAAATGGCGACCAATTGCACTTGCTTTCATACCCAAATTCTCCCGCTAGATACGCCACATCGGGGTCAAGTTCTATATATGTATCGGGCTGGTCCGGAATGTTAAAAATCGCTTTTGGATTGGTATATAAAAATTTTATTACATCGTCATTTTTTATGCGTCCATCTTTAGCCGCTTTATACAAGAGCCCCAGGGCCGTTTCCAGCCCCGGCACGCCAAAAGCTGGCGGGTCTTTTTCTTTTTCTTCCCTCGTGTGGGGAGCGTGATCGGTCTCCACAATATCTATTGTCCCATCATTGAGCCCCGCCCATAATGCGTCTTGGTCGGCCTGTGTTCCGAGCGGAGGCTTCATCATGATATATCCTTTCATTTTTAAAACGGCATCTTTGGTAAAATATAAATGATGAGGGCACACACCGGCGGTTACTTTTTGTCCTTTTACTTTGGCTTGCCTGACTAGTTCAACTTCACTCGCTTGTGATATATGACACACATGGATTTTCTTTTGATATTTTTCCGCTAGGGTTAAAACTGTCACTAACTGCGCGCCTTCGACGTGCACCAAGATAGGTTTAGGAGATTTCCAGCTGGCAAAAACTTTTTCCAATAATGCCAAGTCTTCAATCAGCATTTCACCGGTTGTGTGGTTGCAATAAAGCTTTAAGCCAAAGACTTCGGGCATTCCGGCAACTTTCGCAAACTCCTCGGTATTTTTTCCATTCGTGCCAAAATAAAATCCAATATCGCAGAGCGCTTTTTGTCGAGAGAGAGTTATTTTTTCTTCCAGTCGAATTTTAGAAATGACGGGCAAAACATTATTCGGCATATCAAGAATGAAAGTAAATCCGCCAGCGAGAGCCGCCCGGCTCCCGGTGTAAAAATCTTCTTTATGCGTGGCTCCCGGTTCGCGCAGGTGTACATGCGCGTCAATCAGTCCGGGAATTTTTTGAAGCGACATATAAAAAGTCTAACACCTATACAAAAAAATAACAAAAGAAAGATTTTTAAGGAATACCGGTAAAATCTTTCTTTTGTTATTTTCTCGCTGCTATAATAGTTTCGGCGACATTGTTTGGTACGATGTCGTACCTAAAGAATTCCATCGTAAAGCTGGCACGGCCTTCAGTCATCGAGCGCAGTCCGGTCATATATCCGAACATTTCTGAAAGCGGAACGATGGCGCGGATAACTTTATTCATTCCGCGATCTTCCATTCCTTCAATCAGTCCGCGTTTGGATGAAAGATTGCCGGTAACATCTCCCATGAATTTCTCCGGAGTGACAATTTCCACTTTCATCATCGGTTCCAGAATTACCGGATTGGCGCGCCGACAGGCATCTTGTACCGCCATTGAAGCGGCAATTTTGAAAGCCATTTCGTTGGAGTCCACTTCATGGTAACTTCCATCCCAAAGATCCACCGAGACATTGACTATTTTAAACCCAGCCAAAACTCCGCGATCCAGTCCTTCCTTAAACCCTTTTTCGCAAGGCGCTATATATTCTTGCGGAATTACGCCTCCTCTAATGCTATTAACAAATTCAAAACCCGTAGATCTTTTGGTATTTTTCGGCAAGTCCTCTAACTCCTCTTTAGTCAGCACTTCCATCGGCTTTACTTTTATTTTCACGTGTCCATAGTTTCCGCGCCCACCCGATTGTTTAATATATTTTCCTTCCGCCTCGGACTGGCCGGTAATAGTTTCTCGATAAGCTACCTGCGGTTTGCCGACATTGGCCTCTACTGTAAATTCACGCTTCATGCGATCAACAATAATTTCCAAATGAAGTTCTCCCATTCCGGCAATAATTGTTTCGCCTGTTTCTTGGTCGGTAGAAACTTTAAAAGTGGGATCTTCTTGCGCCAGGCGATTCAAAGCCATGCCCATTTTCTCCTGGTCCGCTTTTGTTTTTGGTTCAATGCGCAGTGAGATAACCGGTTCGGGGAAAACAATTCTGTTTAATTCAATAGGATTATTTTCATCACAAATAGTATCTGATGTAATTGTATCTTTTAATCCCACCGCCGCCGCTATTTCTCCGGCAAAAACTTGTTTCACTTCTTCGCGGTCATTTGCATGCATTCGGAGAATTCGGCCGATGCGTTCTTTGTTGCGCGTGCGTGGATTATATATATAACTGCCAGCCATTAAACTCCCTGAATAAACGCGGAAGAAAATAATTTGTCCGACAAATGGGTCAGTTGCCACCTTGAAAGCCAGCGCGGCAAACGGCTCCGAATCGGAAGCATTGCGAACTATATGTTCTTCGGTGTCCGGATTAATACCCGGAATCGGCGGAATATCTG
>JBBUIX010000028.1:0-7383 GCA_038055115.1 Patescibacteria group bacterium | reverse complement strand
GAAAGCGCGCGAAAAAGATTCGCTTTTGAAGAAGTGTTTTGCATACAGCTGGAACGCCAGCACGACAAATTTGAATACAGAAAAAATAAATCTTTCCAAATAAAACCGGAGGAAAAAAATGTGGAAGAGTTTTTAAAACGCTTTCCTTTCCTGCTGACTAATTCGCAGAAAAAATCAATAGAAACAATATTGGCAGATATGGCAAAAAGTTTCCCGATGTCTCGGCTACTGGAGGGCGACGTCGGTTCCGGTAAAACCGCCGTCGCAGCGACGGCCGCCTATACTGTTGTAAATAGCAGACCTTTTGACTTTGCTCAAGGTCGTTTGCAAACTTTTGGAAGTTTACAAACGACCTATATGGCGCCGACGGAAATTCTTGCAATCCAGCATTTTGAGTCTTTTATAGGATATTTTAAGCATTTACCCGTAAATATCGGCCTGATCACCGGATCCGGTTGTCGGAAATTCCCATCAAAGGTAAATCCGGAAGGATGGACAAATATTTCCCGCGCGCAACTTTTAAAATGGACAGCCAATGGAGAGATACCGATTTTAATCGGCACGCACGCTCTTATACAAAAAACAGTAAAATTTAAAAATTTAGCCTTGGTTGTAATAGACGAACAACACCGATTTGGCACAGCGCAAAGAAGAAAACTCGTCCGTAAAGACAATATTGCTCCGCATTTGCTTTCCATGACGGCTACCCCCATCCCCCGCACGCTCGCCCTTACTATTTATGGCGACTTGGATTTATCTCTGCTTAATGAAATGCCCGCGGGAAGAAAACAAATAATCACGGAAATCATCACGCCACAGAAACGCCAGGAAACTTATGAAAAAATTCGGCGAGAACTAAAAAATGGCAGACAACTTTATGTCATTTGTCCGAGAATTTTTGAACCGGACCCGGAAAAAGAAATGGCTTTGAATGTAAAATCGGCAGTGGTTGAAGCGAAACGCTTGAAAAAAGAAATCTTCCAGGAATATGAAATAGGCGTGCTGCACAGCAAAATGAGTAAAGAGAAAAAAGAAAAAGTAATGGAGGATTTTACCCAGGGTAAAATAAATATTCTGTGTGCAACATCGGTGGTGGAAGTCGGTGTGAATGTGCCTAATGCAACTGTTATTATCATTGAAGGCGCCGAGCGTTTCGGCCTAGCCCAGCTTCATCAGCTCCGCGGGCGCGTTATTCGAAGTTCGCACCAAGCATATTGTTATATCTTCGCAGAAGCCAGAAGCGAAAAAACTGTGGAGAGATTAAGAGCGCTCAAAACCGCCAAAAATGGTTTCGAATTGGCCGAGTTGGATCTCACGCTCCGCGGTGCCGGCGAGCTGGGGGGAACAAAACAATGGGGCATTACGGATCTTGGCATGGAAGCGATAAAAAATATAAAAATGGTGGAAGCGGCCCGGACAGAGGCCGTTCGCCTAATAGAAGAAGATCCGGAACTTATTGAATATCCTCTGCTAAAACAAAAAGTCCATGAAAAAGTATCGGAATTTCATTTCGAGTAAAAATCGAAATCTATTTTTACTCCAGCTTTTTTGGCAAACTCTAAGTGATGTATGACAATATTTACAACTTCTTTATAAGCCTTTTTATGACCACGCTGTTTTAAAACTTTTAATAACCGCTTGGCAACCGGAATAAAACTTCTATTCACAATTTTATTTATAGTCGTTTCATGTTTAGGCAGATCATTTCCGAAAACAAAAGCGAAGTGATTTCCCTGCATCGTATCTATAAATTTCGCAATTAAGATTTCTAATTTTGTGATATTCCCAACCGGGTTTTCAAATTCATCAAAATATTTAATCATTATCTTAAAAATTTTCTTAGGAATTTTTTTTCCCATTTTTTGAATTTCTTTTCTTTCTAAACTATGCTTATTTGTACCCTTTCCGGATAATTGAAGAAATAAAGGAATATCTCCAATAAAAGTTTCTCCCAAATCATGACCCAAAAGACGTTCGTAAATTTCTGTTGTGTCAACTAGAGTGCTTAATGAAGGGCAAATGTGCTTTAAATAAAACCAAAAACCCATACAGGCCCATTGATGCCCCAATATTGATTCGTTCTTACTGACCTTGATATTCGTCTCCAGATAGGGGGTCTTATACCAACGGTATTGCCAATTTCCATTGTAGGAGTGGGACATGAACTGATATATGCCATCGAGTGATTTTTTAATGTTATTTTTCATGCAATTCTAATAATTATTTATAGTCCGGTTTTATTTCTTCGACGCCTTCAAGGTGGCTGGAAATTCTTGCCAAGGCATAAAGCAAGCTGGAGAGCCGGTTTAGATAAGATAAACTTTCTGCGCTCACTGTGATTTTTCCTTCTTCTTTGGCGGCTATTACTCGTCGTTCAGCACGGCGTACAATGGTCCTTGTGATATCAAGAACAGCTCCGTCTTTAGTAGCTCCACTTATGAAAAAATTCTTTATCGGCGGTAAAATCTTTTCAATACCATCAATAATACTTTCAATTTCTTTAATTTTTTCGGCGGTAATACTCATAGCCGAGCCGGCAACTTCCGCCTGTACAATAAATAAATTCTGTTGTGCATCCAGAATGAGGTTGGCAAAGTCCATCTTCTTTTTTCCGATTTCAAAACTTTTGCCTTCTGTCCTAGCGCGGGCCAAACCCAAAAAAGAATTAGCTTCATCGAGTGCGCCGAGGGCTTCCGCTATAATCGAGCTCTTGGAGATACGCTGATCGCACCCAAAAGTTTTCGTGGTGCCGTTGTCTCCTTTTCTGGTGTAAAGCATAGCTTTTATATTTTACACCTCCTTTTATATTTCACAAACGCCAGAAACACAGGCAAATTCTTTTGCGCCAGTAGTGTTGTCGGCTGCTTCATATTGAGAAAGTTTCGAGAAATCAATTTTACCGATGGCCTTTGCGCGTCTTTCGTACTCTTCCTTGGTAATCGCCTCATAAGGTGCCAATTGATAAACGTGTTCGGAGCGCGGAAGGAAAGAAAGCCCGCCGATCCAATCCCAATTTTCATAGACGAAATTGCCGACGGCTATCCATTCATCCGGACCGACATAAATAGTCGCAGATGGATTATGTTCCACAAAATGCTCTTTGAGCCTTTTCCATTCTTTCATTAAATCCAGGGCGGAAACTTCATCTTTGAAAATTGCTCCCTCCGGCGCTTTGACGGGAAATTCCAGAACGAAAGTGGTTGCCGATGACTCGAACTGTCCGACTTCCGGCAAGCAAGGCACGCCTTGATCCCTAGCCATTTGGAGTAATGTATCGGTGTGAGAAATGCGGACTCGGCGGATAAAATACGGGGCATACCAAGGATGCATACCCGAACCGACTCCTAAAAGCTGGCCTGAATTGCCATGGGGCTTTACACAGGTAATGGCGGTAGAAGGATTGATGCCGAAACGTTTGGCATACTTTTTGTTTGTTTCAATCGAGTCAGCTTTCAAAGTATCCAATACTTTATCATCCCGAATAATCGGATTGTCATAATAGCCGGTCAAAGAAACACCGAGCAATCTTTCTGCCTCGCAATTTTCTTTCCACTTTTTTGAAAGATAGCCAAAATTGGTCAAAGTTGATTGATAAGTTCCCAAAAGGGTCGCCAATTCCATTTTTCTTTTTAAAGTTGCAATAGTATCTCTTGGACGAATTACAATGCTGGTTAAATTACAAAATTGTTTGGAACGCAAATAAATTTCCCCGCAAGGATTTAATCCCATCTGCCTTTCATTTTTAACTACTGCCCATCGGCGAGCCGGTAATTGTTTTTCGAGTCCCGCCCGATTGAAAATTCCACGCTCACCGGATTTAGATTTCACTAAAGCCGTCCATTCATCCAGAAATTCCTCGGCTCCGGGTTTGGCATTGTAAACGGCTGAATTGTTCGCCATGGATCGCTGGCCCTCAGTTAAATAAAATTGTCCTTTCTTGGCATCTCGCATCTCCGTATCTTCCAGCTCGGAAAGAGAAATTAAGGCGCTGCGCCTGACTCCTCCGGCTACGACAATCATTCCGATCTGACATATCATGTCGTGCATATCCAAGTTGGAGAGACGGCGACCTTGTTTCGCTAAAATTTTACGCCTGGCAAATTCCATCAAGTCCATTAACGGCTGTGGTCCGGATGCTCGTCCGCCGGCAGTTTCCAAGCGCGCCCCGGCCGGCCGAATCATTGAATAATCGAACTTTACATCTCTGCCGTTAAACCAAGTTTTGAGTCCCAGGACAAAAGCGTCTGCCCAGCCTTCTTTACTATCGTGAATAATGTGTATGATTGGTTTTTCTTTTGTTTGTTTTTTGATTTGCGGAAATTTTTGGACATTTTCCCATTCAACCGCAAAACCAAGCCCAGCCCCGCACATTGAAATATACATAATCTCTCCTAAGTCTTGAGGACAAGTCGGAGCAATATAAGAGCAATTGTAGGCCCAAACATTTGAATTTCGGCAAGCTTTTCCTGCCGACCAGAGAAGCCGCATAGAAGGGCAAATATCCTGACTAAGAATTGCCTGCCGAACATCCTCATATTCTTTGACCGAGAGTTTATCTTTTAAATTCTCTTTCATATAGGCCATATAACGGTCGACGGTCTCTATCCAGGTCTCGCGACGGCCTAATTCCGGAACCCAGCGAGAATAAAATTGATAGAAAATATATTCTGAATAAGGACTGGAAAAATATTTGCTGCTTTCTTCAACCGCTTGCCTGACCGCTTCCGGCACTGGTCCGAAAGCTGCGCGAAGTTCTGAACGCTTATTACGATAGAGAATATATTTTTTAGCTGTATCAGTAAAACCATTTTTCATCAATTCCTCTTCTACGAAGTCCTGAACAATCTCAACTGTCGGTAAAAATTTTGCTCCTTTATGCTCAGCAACTAATTTTGATCTAAGACCAAGAAGAGTTCTGAAAACATGGTTGGCTACTTTAACAGACTCTTCCTCTCCCCCCTCGCCAGTTACCTCGAAGGCTTTGAAAATGGCTCGGGCGACTCTGTCTAATTCAAAAGGAACAACTTCGCCGGTTCTTCTTCGGATTGATTTTATTTTTGCTAACTCGCTTTTCAAAATTTTTTCTGTTTTTTTCATAGGATTTAAATTGTTTTGGGACGAAGGATGCTGATAATCGGCGCAGTGTTCGTTTTCTTTTTCTTGATTATAAAATTATATATGACGGGACTCAAGACAGAAGCGAAAATAATATTGCCAGCCAGATGCAACGCGGTAAACGGAATTTGTCCAACCAGAGCGTTCATAAAAGATTGTTGAAATAAAAGAGGGCCGACAGTGAGTCCCGTTAATACGTCAAAAAACAGAGTTCCGATGATTGCAAAACGCACATAGTTTAAAACGCTGGCTTCGCGCTTCTTAAAATAACCGGCAGACCATAAGCCAACTATTCCGTAAGCTCCGGCGGTAAAAAATGTTTGCATTCCGAGCGTCCCGGTCAAAACATCATAAAGCAATATGCTCAAAATAGCGAAGGAAAAACCGGTCAAGGCTCCGTGGACCTTACTAAAGGGCATAGTTGCCGCTAGAATCGGTTCAATATTCGGCGCGCGAAAAGGAATTAGTCGCACGAGCAGACACAAAGCAAGGCCGAGAGTAAATTTGAAATAATTTTTTTTACTTGCATCCATCCAAGCCATTATACACGAGATTAGTCCCCTCGTGTAAAGTGGATAACCTCGATTTTTTTGTCAATTTAATAAAAAAATATTTTAAACAACATAGAACAGAATAAAACAAGGTGCGTTTGGAAGCTTTCAAGCTGGCAATGGGTTTTTGCGCCAAAATTTTGCCCCTTTTTTGCATTTTTACAAAATCAAAAAGCTTGACCGAACTTAGAATATTATTTCTAATACAATTTGCATAAAATTCTACTTAGAAAATTTTTTCTTCATGTCCGTCCATTATTGGAGATTTCTTTTTAGGAGAATTTGTTTTACCGCATCTGCTAAATTTATAGTATATCCTATTATTTCTTGTGAGTTTAAATTATACATCTTTCTGGCATAATCAAATATTTTTTTACCTTCTGCTATATTTATTATTACTTCACCATTAGGCTGAAATTCCAAACTCTCTGGTGATTTTTTTTTCATTAATTCAATATAAGTATAAGCATCTAATTTTGCTCTGGCCTCTATGAAATTGTTTCTATTTTTAAAAGGATCTTCCATATAATTTTTTCTTCATGTCCGTCCTCTTGGATTCGAACCAAGGACCCCAGAGGTATAAGCTCTGTGCTCTAACCAACTGAGCTAAGGACGGGTTCTTCTTTCTTTTTTAATATAATACCATGCGCGGTTAATATTTTTTCATACTCATCTTGCTCCAGAGTTTCAACTTCAATTAGTTTGAGCGCGATAGCGGTAAATGCTTTCTTGTGTTCGGTCAAAACTTTTTCGGCGGATTTTAATCCATCATTGATTATTCTGGAAACTTCCGCATCTACTTTCGTGGAAACTGTTTCGGAAAACTCTTTTTCCACTGTCTCGCTATATTGGGTTCTGCCCGGAGAATCAACTAAGGCAATCGGACCAATAACGTCGGACATTCCCCAGCGTGTTACCATAGCCCGAGCCAAATTCGTCGCCACTAAGAGATCGCTGGACGGTCCGGTCGTAATGTCGCCGAAAATCATCCGCTCAGCAACGTAACCGCCGAGCGACACTGCGATGTCGTCAATAAATTCTTTTTTGGATTGAAGACGCCGTTCCTCCAAAGGTAATTTCAAAGTGTATCCGCCGGCATTCCCGCGCGCAATGATAGAAACTTTATGAACCGGGTCCGCATAAGGAAGCACGGAGGCTATGATCGCATGCCCAGCTTCATGATAGGCGGTAATTTCTTTTTCCTTTTTGGAAAGCAAATGGCTTTTGCGCTCCGGGCCGAGCATTACTTTCTCAATCGCGCGAATCAAGTCAAATTGAAAAACTTTCTTGCGATTCTCTCGAGCCGCCAATATCGCGCCCTCATTCATGAGCGAATACAAATCCGCCCCGGAAAAACCGGGAGTGCGCTCAGCAATTAATTTTAAATCAATATCTTCCGCCAGTGGTTTTTTAATCGCGTGAATTTTGAGTATTTCTTCGCGGTCGGCGCGGTCCGGCAAATCAAGAATCACCTTCCTGTCAAAACGTCCCGGGCGGATGAGCGCCGGATCCAGCACGTCCGGCCGATTGGTCGCCGCCATTACGATAACTTTATCATTGGGCTCGAAACCGTCCATTTCCACCAAGATTTGATTCAAGGTCTGTTCGCGCTCGTCATTGCCCCCGCCGAATCCGCCTCCGCGGGTTCTTCCGATGGCGTCGATTTCGTCCATAAATATGATCGCCGGCGCGGCTTTCTTGGCCATTTTGAAAAGAT
>JBBUIX010000027.1:5723-17228 GCA_038055115.1 Patescibacteria group bacterium | reverse complement strand
AATCTTTGCATTATGCGTTCCTTAATAGTTATTTCCAGACCGGAGTAAGCAACATACTTAATGAAACTATTTTAAAACACGAAGAGGCCAAAGAAAAATTGGAAATAGCGAATTATCAGAAGGTGGATGAAATTCCTTTTGATTATAACCGAAGAAAAATGTCAGTGATAGTTTCAAAAGAAAAAGATAAATCTTTACTGATTTGCACAGGAGCGGTGGAGGAAATTATTGCCTCTTGTTCCAGCGTATTGGTTGATAATAAAGTAATTTCCTTGAAAGATTTTAGCGATGAAAAAAAATTACTCATAGAAAAAGAATTAAATGAAGAAGGTTTTCGGGTAATAGCTGTGGCCTACAAAGAAACTAACCCGGAGAAAAAAGTTTTTTCAATAAGTGATGAAAATGAGCTTACTTTTGTCGGATTTTTGGCATTTTTTGACCCGCCTAAACAGAGCGCCAGAGAAACTATTAAAGATTTGGAAAATTTTGGGGTAAAGATAAAGATTTTAACAGGAGATAATGAAATAATTACCAAAAAGATATGCGAAGATGTCGGCATTTTAGTTGAAAAAATATTGCTCGGCAAGGATATAGAAAAATTAAGCGACGAAGAATTAGGCAAAGAAGTAGAAGAAACTTCCGTGTTTGCAAAATTATCCCCTTATGACAAAGAAAGAATAATAAAAAGCTTGCGGAATAAAAATCATATAGTGGGATTTTTGGGCGATGGCATTAACGACTCTCTTTCTCTGATCGCCGCGGATGTCGGTATATCGGTTGATACGGCGGCCGATATCGCCAAAGAATCGTCGGATTTAATCTTGCTTGAAAAAAGCTTGCTGGTTCTTAAAGAAGGGATAAAAGAGGGGAGAAGAATCTTCGATAATATTATTAAATACATGAAAATGGCTGCCAGTTCAAATTTTGGAAATATGTTCAGCGTGGTTGGCGGAAGTATTTTCTTGCCATTTTTGCCCATGTTGCCGGTGCAAATACTTACCAATAATATGCTCTATGATTTTTCTCAAATGACGATTCCCACCGACAATGTTGATAAAGAGCGCTTATTAAAACCTAAAAAATGGAATTTTAAAAATATTAAAAAGTTTATTTTATTTTTTGGCCCAATCAGCTCGTTGTTCGACTATGCTACATTTTTCGTAATGCTTTATGTATTTCACGCCTGGACCAACCCGGCGCTTTTCCATACCGGCTGGTTCGTGGAATCTTTGCTTTCTCAGACTTTAATTGTGCATATTATCAGAACCAGCAAAATTCCATTTTTACAAAGTCGGGCAAGCTGGCCACTTACAATTTCAACCATCTGCGTAATTGCAGTCGGAATTTTCCTGCCGTTTTCACCATTTGCCGGAGCCTTTAAATTCCTGCCTTTGCCGCCGCTTTATTTCGTGTTATTATTTGTTGGATTGATATTATATTTCTTGATTACTCAATTCCTAAAAACATGGTTTATTAAAAAATATGAGTGGATATAATAATGAATAATAAAAAATCCTCAGCCGGAAAATCCCTCGGCCATAGCCGTACGGGCGAGGCTAAGAAAGTAGTCATGGTCAGTGGAGGATTTGATCCGGTGCATATCGGACATGTGCGGTTGTTTCAAGAAGCGAAAAAATTAGGCGATGAACTGGTGGTGGTCATCAATAATGATAACTGGAAAAGAAAGAAGGGAAGACATGTTTTTATGCCCGATTGCGAACGCAAAGAAATCATAGAAGCGTTTACTTATGTAGATAGGGTGATAATAACAGAACATCCCAAAAATCCGAAAAACCCGAAAGATATGAGCGTCAGCAAAGAATTACTTAAAATCAAGCCGCATATTTTTGCCAATGGCGGAGATAGGAATGAAGAAGATGCCAAAAATCCAAATTCTTCCTTGTATTATGATGTAGAGATGTGCGGAAAATTAGGAATTAAAATGGTCTTTAATGTCGGATACGGGGGAAAGGTGCGCAGCTCTTCCGATTTATTAAAAGAATATTTAAAAAAACATCAGAATAAGAAAAAATAATATGTTACCAGATTCTAAATTTTCTCCTCTTCATTTTGGCACCAGCGGTATTCGCGCTCCGGTCATTGATATGACTGACATGGAGTGTTATATTAATACCCGCGGTTTCATTCAATATCTTTATAAAACAAAAGAAATTAAACCCGGCGACAATATTGTTCTAGCCGGAGATTTAAGACCCAGCACTCCGCGTATTATGTCTGCTGTCCATAGAGCCATAATGGATGAAGGGTGCCAAACCCTTTTTTGCGGTTTTGTGCCTACTCCCACCCTGAGTTATTATGCCTGGAAAAGACATCTGCCCGCTATAATGGTTACGGGTAGTCATGTTCCAAAAGAACTAAACGGAATAAAATTTATCAAATCATCTGAAGAAGTATTAAAAAATGACGAGAAAGATATATTATTTCAGGTTGCAGAAGTTCGCGAAAAAGAATACTCAAAAAATGAAAATGACTTTTTATTTGATGTGAACGGTTTTTTTAAACAACCCGTTAGTTTGCCGTCCGTATCGGAAGAAAAAAATGCTCTAGTAGAATTTCAAAAGCGTTATACAAGTATTTTTCCCTCCAATATATTAATCGGTAAAAAAATCGTTCTTTATGAACAGTCTGCCGTGGGACGCGATCTTTTAAAGAATATTCTGACCTCTCTCGGCGCTGAAGTGATTTGTTTTGGGAGAAGCGATAAGTTTATTCCTATGGATACGGAGAAAATGCCGGATTTTGTAATTGATTTACTAAAACAATTAGCTCAAGATTTTCAACCATTTGCCGTTGTTTCTACCGATGGCGATTCTGACCGCCCCGTTCTGGCTGACGAAAATGGTTCTTTTCTTTCAGGGGACCTTCTCGGCACTCTTGTATCTCTCTATCTCAAACCCGATTTTGCTTCAATGACAGCTACTTGTGATGATGCAGCTGCAATTATTCTGAAAAAATCGCATATTGAAGTCGTATTAACAAAAGTCGGTTCTCCCTACGTTATCGCTTCTATGGATGAAAAATTAGCCCAAACCCCGAATGCAAAAGTTGTATCTTGGGAGAGAAACGGCGGCTATCTCTTGGGCAGCAATTTTACCGTGAACAATAAAATATTGGATTCGCTTCCCACTCGGGACTCAATACTTCCCATTATAATTGCTATTATTTTTAGCGTAGAAGAGGGTGTTTCTCTTTCTGCTTTAATCAGCTCTAAACTCCCTCGTCATTTCACTGTTTCTGGCGCTGTTGATAATAAAACTAAGGGTTGTGAATCTTACAATGCTCACCTTGGTAAAACCATTGTTAGCTCTTTTTCACCTCAGGATTCCAATATTAAGCAGCTGAATTTTACCTCAAAGGGATTGGAAATAATTCCCTCTATGATTATTTCAAATCCAAATCTCGAAAAAGAAGCCAAGAGTATAAAATTAGGCCTAGAATCATACTTTAATTCTGCTTTTGGTTATACTCCAATTATATCAATAGGCTATATAGACGGTATTCGCATTTCTTTCTCCAATGGCGAGGTTGCGCATCTCCGTCCTTCAAATAATGCCCCAGAATTCCGGCTTTATGCCACTGCCGACACCAAAGAACGCGCCAATAAGATTCTGGCCGATCGTTTTGTTATTATTCCCGCGATTATTTCCGATATTGTATAATTATTAACAATAGATTTGCCAAAAAATCGTTTAGTTGTATAATTTAAAGTAATGGCTGCATCGAAAGAGAAAAAAACAAAAATAGTAAAAAAGAAAGCAATAAAAGCTGTTAAACGAAAAACAGCAATAAAAAAAAGAGTTGCTAAAAAGAAAATTTCTGTTCTGGACCTTAAAAGATCAACTAAAAATCCTATTATTGAGCCTGAAAATGACGTTAACTGGAAGTCAAAAGCGACCTTTAATCCTTCCGCGTTTTATCACGACGGGAAAGTGCATATCGTGTATCGAGCAATCGGAAATACCGATAATTCAGTTTTAGGATATGTAGTAAGTAAAGATGGCCTAAAAGTGCTGGAGGGATTTCCCGCACCTATTTATAATCATTTTTTATCGCAAAATAAAGATAAATCTCTTCCGTTAATTTCTTATGTTTCCGGCGGAGGATGGGGTGGCGGTTGTGAAGACCCCAGACTGACTCTTCTTGGTGATAAAGTTTATATGATTTACACGGCTTTTGACGGATGGGGGTCGGTTCGAATGGCCCTCACTTCCATAAGTTTGGATGATTTTATAAATAAACATTGGGATTGGAATAAACCGGTTCTTATTTCTCCCCCCGGCGAAATACACAAAAATTGGGTGCTTTTTCCGGAGAAAATAAAAGGAAAGTACGCTATTCTTCACAGTATTTCCCCGCATATAATGATAGATTATTTTAACAGCTTGAATGAACTGAACGGAAACAATTTTATTCACAGTATCCATCAAGGCAGTCTTTTGTGGGGATCTAGAGATAGATTAATAAGAGGTGTCGGGCCATCTCCGATAAAAACAAAGTATGGATGGCTCGTTTTGTATCACAAAATGGAAAAACATGATTCTCATAGATACAAATTATGGGCAATGATTTTAGACGCAAAAGATCCAACTAAAATTCTATACAATTCCAATCAGCCTATACTTGAGCCCGATGAATGGTATGAGAACGAAGGATATAAGAGCGGCGTGGTGTATTCTTGCGGAGCGGTCGTCAAAGACGGGGAGTTGTTTGTGTATTATGGCGGCGCGGACAAAGTGTCATGCGTAGCCACAGCCAATCTGGATAAATTTTTGAAAGAACTGATTCATTCCAGTACGCCTAAATTGAAAAATAAAAAAATAAAAGCGTAAAAAATATGAGACTGTTACGAAAAGTTAAACCAATTGAAGTAAAAAGATGTTTCGTTATTTCGGACTATCTAAGCCAAAAATACTTAAAACCAGCGATACAAATAAGTAATAAGCAACAATATCTCAAGCAATTAACTAAAGCAAAAAAAGTTATTTTGGAATTGCCGGAATTGATGCTTGATATGATTATTAAAGGCGAATACAGAAAACGTTTTGAGGCATACAATAAAATGGAGTGGTATGTGGGAATTGTTAAAACAGGCGAAGTTGGAGTGTGGAAAAGAGCAGGCGAGATGCCATTAGTATGGACTCATGGTTCACTTAAAGAAACGACGCGTTTTGTCGCGCAAGCGCTTAAAAAAAATACTAAGAAAATTACCAAACGTTGGCAAATAGCCATTCCTGGCATTTTTAAAAATTATCTTTCTGTCATTCAAAGAGAAAAATATTTATTTCCAATTGTACTGCCAGGTGGTACCATGGGAAGAAAAAGTTTAAAAAAAATGAAAGGCGATATTGATGATGGTTGTATGCGTTCTATAGCACTTGCAGTCAGTGGAAAGAAGATAATTAAAACATATATTGGCAAGAAAAATAAATAGTAAAAATTAATTTATGTACATTGTAAAAAGATCCCATCACAATCCGATTCTTGTCCCGAATAGAGACCATTACTGGGAGGCTTTTGCGACGTTTAATATGAGTGTTCTTAAAAAAGGAAAAACTTTCTATGGCGTATATCGCGCTATTTCGGAGGAAGATGTATTCCGCACACCGCAACAAATTTCCACAATCGGCATAGGGCAGAGCAAGGACGGCAGGTATTTTGAAGAACGCAGGCCATTTATTATTCCGGAAGAGGAATGGGAAAAATACGGCTGTGAAGATCCCCGCATTACTTATTTTGAAGGTAATTATTATATATTTTACACAGCGCTTTCCAAATACCCATTTGAGGCTAGCGGAATAAAAGTTGCCCTGGCAATTTCAAAGGACTTAAAAAAAATTCACGAACGCCATTTGATAACACCCTTTAATGCCAAGGCAATGACGCTTTTTCCTGAACGCATTAACGGCAAGATCACAGTGATTGTATCCGTAAATACAGATATGCCTCCGGTCAAAATTGCCGTGGCGCAAGTTGATAAGATGGAAGAGTTATGGAATCAAAAATTTTGGGAGAAATGGTATGCCAATATAAATGAACACGCCATTGACTTAAAAAGATTGCCGTCTGACCATGTTGAAATTGGCGCTCCGCCCATTAAAACTCTTCATGGCTGGCTCCTCTTATACTCGCATATCCAAAATTATTTCCCTTCAGGAAACAATTTTGACCGCATATTCGGGATTGAAGCGGTACTTCTTGATTTTAATAATCCGCTTAAAATTCTCGGGCGTACGCGCGGTCCCATCCTAGTTCCGGAAGAGTCGTACGAACTTTTGGGCCGTGTTCCCAACATAGTTTTTCCTTCGGGTGCGGTCTTACAAAAAGACAGGCTTCTTGTATACTATGGAGCATCAGACACAACGACCTGTTTGGTTCACGTAAATATCGTTGATCTTGTTTCAACAATACGTCCAGAAACGAGCGAACAATGGCATTTTCATCGTTCTATCAAGAATCCCATCATCATACCGGATAAGACGCACCCTTGGGAAGCTAAAGCCACATTTAATCCGGCTGCCTTGCGGATACGAAACACAACGCACATATTATATCGGGCGCTTTCATTAGACAATATTTCTTCTATCGGTTACGTATCAACCAAAAATGGTATTTCTATTGATGAAAGATTTTCTCTGCCGGTGTATATTCCAAGAGAAGATTTTGAATTAAAAAAAATTGTCGGAGGAAACTCGGGTTGTGAAGATCCTCGGCTGACAAAAATAGGAAAAACTATCTATATGTGCTATACGGCTTTTGATGGTATTGGTCCGCCACGGGTTGCCATTACCTTTATTTCAGAAAAAAATTTTCTACTTAAGAATTGGCAGTGGGAAAAGCCCGTTTTAATTACACCGGTAGGTTTTGACGACAAGGACACTTGTATTTTTCCTGAAAAGACTAATGGCAAATACTTTATTTTACATCGAGTTGGCGATGAAATATGCGGAGATTATTTAAAATCGCTTAATTTTAAAACTCAAATGGTCAAGAAATGCATTAGGATTATGGGACCGAGGATAAATACTTGGGACAGTTCAAAAGTTGGCATCTCTGCACCGCCGATAAAAACGAAATACGGATGGCTTCTTTTTTATCATGGCATCTCCAAAAGCCACAATACTTATCGTATTGGAGCGGTCTTGCTTGATCTTAATGACCCGGCTATTGTTCTTTCACGCACCGCCGACCCCATCTTTGAACCGGAAGAACCGTATGAGAAAATTGGCGTAGTCAATAATGTTGTTTTCCCATGCGGCCTGGTCGAAAAAAATGGCTTGCTTTATATATATTATGGCGGCGCGGATACGGTTGTCGGAGTTGCTACCATAGAACTGGATATTATTCTCAGGGCTATGATCCGAGATATTAAGTGGAAAAAAATTAAGCGGAAAAAATAAAATTATGCAAATAAATTTACAAGGAAAAAATATTGAGCTGACGGAGGCCATTAAAGACTACGTTTTGAAAAGAGTTACCAACTTGGAGAAATTACTCTCTAATATTGAGGGGGAAAAAGGTGAAGCTATGGTAAATTTTGAAGTCGTTAAGACCACCAATCACCATAAAGCGGGTGAAATTTTTCACGCCAGTTGCATGATTCGCATAGCTGGAAAAAATTTCTATGGAGAGAGTGACCACGAAGATTTATATAGCGCTATCGACGAAGTTAAAGAAACTCTTTTCAATGAAATTCAAAAGAATAAAGATCGCCGGCAGACTTTATTCAAGCGTGGCGCGTCCAGCGTTAAAAAAATGCTTAAAGGCCTTTCTAAAAGAAATCCATTTACTTCCAAATATTAATTTTTTAGAAAATCTTCATATTTTATTTCTTTTTTCCCTTCCGGCAGAACTTTTTTGATGACAAATTCTCCGTTTTCAAAAACGGCGTCGGTTATTTTTATTCTCTTGCCATTTTTCACAAAATAAATTCCAGGCCAGCCGTAAAATGCACAATACTTGTTGTAGATATCTTTTGTCGGATCTTTTTCCAAATCCACAAGACCATCTTCTCTTCTTATTTTCTTAGAGTATGTTGCCTTGGACTCATCTTGGGTTTTTGGGATAATCTTTCCATTAACATAATCCTCCATTACTTTTACCAATAATTTTCCCCCTTTTCGGAAAAGCGTTTCTTCTAGTTCAGACAAGAGCGGGGGCCAGTCTTTTTCTTTAATTTCAATACTTTCTTGTCCTACAATGGGGCCATGATCCATTTTCTCATCCAAAATTATTACTGTGGCTCCTGTGATTCTTTCGTTATTAAGGATTGCTGATCTTACCGGAGAAGCTCCGCGAAGCTTTGGAAGTAGGGAAGGATGAGTATTTAAAATGCCATATTTAGGAATATCAAGAAGTTTCTTGGGTAGCATTTTACCGTAGGCTGTAAGTACAAAGATGTCATATTCATTTTTGCGTAAAATATTTAAAAATGATTCGTCAATTATCTCTGGTTGTAACACGGGTATGTTGTGAGCATCTGCCCATTTTTTTACCGGGGGAGAATCATATTTGTTTCCACGCCCAATTTTTATATCCGGGGTAGTAACAACAAGAGAAGGCAAATAGCCAGCTTCAGCTAGCTCCTCAAGAACGTACACGGCGAAGTTTGGTGTGCCAAAAAATACAAAATTTAATTTCTCACTCATATTATTATTTTTCTTCGTAATTTATTTCCTCTGAGGAAGTTCTTCTCTAATATCTTTGGCATGGTCGATAAAAAGTACGCCGTTCAAATGATCAGTTTCGTGTTGAAAAATTTGCGCTAGGAGTCCCGATGCGCCTCTTTGAAACTTTTTGCCATTCTCGTCATAAGCCGTAATCGTCGCCTTTTTTGACCTAAAGGTCTTACCGTAAAGCCATCTTACGGAAAGACAGCCCTCTGGTACCCATTCCTTTTCGCGGGAAAGTTTAACGATTTTTGGATTTATAAACACCAAATCTTTGGGTATTTTCCCGACGCTTGCGGTCGGGATCCTGACCCTTTCGGGCGTCGGGACTTCTATGTTTTTGGCAAAATCTTTTGCAAATATTTTGCCCGCTACGATAAAAATTCGTAATAGATATCCTATTTGCGGCGCGGCGATAGCCACTCCGTCACTTTGGCTTTTTAATGCCAGAGACATTTCTTTTAATATTTTTTTTATTTTAGGAGTTTTAATTTCACTCGCTGATATGTCCTTTGCATTCTTACGTAAAACCTTGTCATTTTTTTGAACTATTTTTTTCACTATTTTTATTTAAGTTCTTTTAAGTATTTTAGAAGTTTACTTAATTTTACCGTATCTTGGGACCTATTTGACATATCTCGCACGATGACGGAATTATCCAGCGCCTCTTTTACTCCGAAAATAATGGCGTAGGGGATAGCCAGCTTTTCCGCGATTGCCAGCTGAGAACCCAGACTGTCTTTAGAAAGCGATTGAGCGATAGGGATATGCGCCTTGCGCAGTATTTCAATTATATTCAAACTCTTTAATTTTGCCTCGGAGCCCAACTGGATAAAATAGATTTTTGGTTTCTTTAGTATGCGAGGTGAAAGATTTTTATACCATTTTGATTCTACTATTCTGTCTACTCCTATTGAAAAACCCACACCAGGAACATCTTTTTTCCCACCAATCTGACGTGCCAAATAGTCATAACGTCCACCGGAAGCTATTTGTACCGGCGATCCACCCTCCTCTCCATTTTCCGTGTAAACCTCAAAAACGGTACGGGTGTAATATGAAAGTCCGCGGACTAAATTTTTATTTATATTATAAGCTATGCCCACTTCTTCCAAATATTCCAATACCTCCTTGAAATGTTTTTTACAAGAAACACAAAGGAAAGAGACCGAATCCGGCGCATTCTCATTTATCTCCTTTGTTTTTTCTTCTTTTGAATCTAAAATACGAAGCGGATTTATTTTCAAGCGTTCACGATCTATTCCCGGCAGACTGCTTATATGTTTTCTGTAATAACTTGTAAGTTCTTTAATATACGCGCCTCGACATTCTTTGTCGCCAAGGGAATTAATTTCAATAGAAAGATTTTCTGCTCCAGCCTCTTCTAGAATAGTCATACCCGCCTTAATTACCAATGCATCCATAATGCTTTTATCATTTCCTAAACAATCCAAGTCAAATTGCCAAAATTGCCTATAGCGTCCGCGTTGGGGTTTGTCGTGCCTGAAAACCGGGCCATATTGATAAAACATTACCGGCTGGGGCATAGTCTGCATTCCATGTTCTATATAAGCGCGCATTAACGGGGCAGTGTGTTCAGGTCGAAGCGCCAAATGATCTCCGCCTTTGGTTTTAAGCGTGTACATTTCTTTGTCTATAATATCTGTGCCCTGGCCGATGCTTCCGGTAAAAACTTCCTCATATTCCAGCATTGGAGTCTCAATTGGCTTGAAACCATAATATACCGCCACTTCCTGCGCTTTTTCAAAAAATCCCTGAAAAGAATAATATTCTTCATTCATCAAGTCCCTCATTCCTTTCGGCGACGATACATCTGTCATCTTATTTTTATTTGTGAGTGCCGTTTTTTTCATAATATTTTCTTGTTCTGTAATGAGCTTTGCTTTACTATTGTGGTTTATTTTCTTGCGTGTAATTGCCCGGCAATATATCTATTTTGCTTATTGGCAGCAAACGCAAAAATGCTCTTCCTGACAGAAGATTTCTTTTTACTGCTCCCCAATATCTTGAATCAGAGCTGGCGCTTCTATTGTCGCCCATGACAAAATATTCATCGTTTTTTAATTCAAAGTGCGTGTCATTGTTTGCGGGATTTTTTACAAAAGGCTGGTCCAGTTTAAAACCTTCCTTATGCTCTCCATTAGTTATAGTTACATCATTGCCTTTTATGTCTACTGTTTCGTTTGGCAGACCGATAATCCTTTTGATAAAAAATTTTGTTGTATTGTTGGGATAACGAAGAACAACCACATCATCTCTTTTGGGAGTGCCTAATTCATAAGATATTTTATCCACGATTAGATAATCCCCATTTTCAAATGTTGGCACCATAGAAGAACCTGAAACAATAAACGGTTCAGCGATAAAGATTCGGATGGGGATGACTATGACCAAGGCTATGAGCGCGAAACGCACGAGTTCCCAAAACAGCTGGGCTTTTGTTTTTTCTTGAGGCTTTATTTGTTCCATCCGTGTAATATAACATAAAAAATCCTTGACAGGGTAATGTGTTTTGTTTTGTAATAATAATTTGCTTTGGGGTAATAAAAAATGCTATCATTGAAATATGAAATTAGTTGTTGGTTTGGGAAATCCTGGAAAAGAATATGAAAACACAAGGCATAATACCGGGCGAATTATGGTTGGAATGATTGAGAAAAAAGAATACGCAAAAGGCAGCGAAGCAATAGCAAAAACGATAGCTAGTTCAAAAGCCTTTAAAGTTGTCGGGGGAGGGGAAACCGCTAATTTTATTTTAGACAAAACTAATATTAAGCTAGAACTTTCTGATTTTGGT